>NZ_KN050811.1:99346-260251 GCF_000746135.1 Bacillus sp. UNC322MFChir4.1 | reverse complement strand
TACTTTGAATAACGGCCCCGGCTTCAATTGATACATGTAGCGTATCTTGTTTATTTGGATCAACTGTAATCCATCGTACATGATGCGTGAAAGGACGAGGGGGGAATGCCCACGTATATGAAGAAAGTAATGATTTCATGTTTTTACATTCGTTCCACGTTTCACCACCATTTTCTGAGGAAAATAAGGCACTAGGTTCTGTACCGACATAAACGACGCCATAGCCATTAACTTTCTTATTGGAGCTTACAGTTATCGCAGTAATAGAAGAATGTAAAATACCATCTTCTTTAGGGAAATCAAAGTAACGGTAAGAATCGCCAATCGGTCTCCAAGAATCCCCCCTATCGTCACTTAACCATAACCCCCGGCCAAACGTACCGCAATATATACGGTTGGATTGAAATGGGTCTACCGCAATACAGGTAGGCTGCATACCTTGTAAATGGTATTGAATTTGATACGCTTCGTTTTTTTCTTCTAAGACAACAAGTTCTCGTTCCATACAGAGGAATAACCGTTTCAAAACTATAACCTCCTTGAATTTTTGTTTATTATTAAACAATATGAAAGAGAAAAAGGAGTAGTCTATTTTTTTGTAAAGAAAAAGCACTCTTTTGAGTGCCTTTCTTCGACTTGATAACCATTTTACTTTTATATTGGACTTACATCCAAATGTAATTTTACCATATGTATCTATTTGATTAGTTGAGAAATAAGTACGATTTTATTTTAAAACAACATTTTTATAAAGTGAAACTTTAATCAAAGAAAGGAGTTTTTATGTCGTTTTTGTAACTTGTATATATAGAACGAAAAAGAGCTAACTCGTTATTCCGTTAAAACGAAATTTCGAATTGGCTCCTTTATCTCATATATTTACTTGCTTACGTACCGTTTCACGTGCCAGTAAAAAACTCATAATGACCTGTGCTGCAACGCGGCTCGTCATATCACGGAAATCAAGAGTTGGATCGATTTCCACAATATCCATACCTGCTACAAGTGGTTCTTGTCCAAGCACTGTCATTGCATCCAATAATGTCGTACTATCCATACCACCTGGACCGATCGCTGGGCATCCCGGCGCAAATGCTTGATCTAATACGTCCATATCAACAGATACATAAATAGATGTTACCCCTTGACGACGCAATAATTCAACACTTTCTCTAATTATATCTTTTATATGACGCTCTCTCACATGTTGCATCGTATATACCGTTACACCATGCTCTTTTGCATATTTATGATACGTATGAGCATTAGAAAAGTTTCGGATTCCAATTTGTACTAATTGCTTTCCTGTAATAACATCATTTTCTAGTAAACTGCGAAACGGTGTCCCGTTTGATGGTCCTCCGTCTTCTAAGTTACGTAAATCATGATGAGCGTCAAATTGAATAATTCCAACTTTTCCTTTGCTGCTTGCAAACCCACTTATACTCGGAAAGCTAATCGAGTGATCTCCGCCAAGAACAATCGGCACCATCTGTGGATTCGATTTTGTAAGACTTTCTAGCGTTTTCGCAATGCGAACATGACTTTCTTTTATATCCGTAACGTGCATTGTAATATCACCGCAATCATAGAGGACACTTTCTTTCATATCATGCTCTTCTGTAATTGCATACGTACTATACGCATCTAACATTGCTCGAATTGTTTTTGGTGCAAAGCATGCACCTGAATGACTAATGGATGGTTTTGAAAGCGGAGCACCAATTAATGCCCCGCCGAAGATTTCTTCACTTTCATCCCAGTTCTTAATGATATCGCTCCATTTCGTTACTTCACGGTCTATAAACTTTGCATTTTTCTTTAAATAGTGGTCTTGCTCCAAGCTTTTTCACCTCGTGTATATGCCATATTCCCTTGTTTCCATACTGTATTTACATGGCTAACACCATAGTGGTACGGTACATACGCATAATTGTATGCATCCCACAATACGATATCTGCCTTACGCCCAACACGGATTTTCCCAGCAACATCACCGCGATTAATCGCATATGCTGAGTTTACTGTTACAGCGTTCCACACTTCTTCTGGTGTCATTTTTAGTTTCAACATCGCAATGCTCATAATTAGTTGAATATTTTCAGTCGGACAACTACCAGGATTAAAATCAGTCGCTAAAGCCACCGCTACACCATCATCAATCATTTTACGTCCTCTAGCAAAACTTTCTTTATTTAAATAGAATGTTGTCCCTGGAAGTAATACAGCAACTGTATCCGAATTTGCTAACATTTCAATTCCTTTATCAGATGCCCCGACTAAATGATCAGCCGATGCTGCACCAATTTCAGCTGCCGCTTCTGCACCGCCAAGCGGATCAATTTCGTCTGCATGAATTTTTACATCAAAACCAAGTTCTTTTGCTTTTCGTAAAAATTCTTTTGACTCTTCAACAGAGAATACTCCTGTTTCACAGAAAATATCAACAAACTCTGCCAATTGTTTTTCTTTAATTTCCGGTAATAAATCGAGCATCCACTGTAAAAATTCTTTCGATTTTCCCTTATACTCTTTTGGCACTGCATGAGCTCCTAAAAATGTTGACACAACATCAATTGGATGCTGTTTCTGAACCTCTGCTGCCGCCTCTAATTGTTTCCACTCTGTTACATCATCTAATCCGTAGCCGCTCTTCGCTTCCATTGTTGTTACACCAAAAGATAACATACGGTCTAAGTGGAATTTTGCCTTTTCAACAAGCTCTTCCTTCGTCGCTTGTTTTGTCGCATTTACAGTGGAAAGAATGCCGCCGCCTTGTTCTAAAATTTCTAAATACGGAACACCTTGTAATTTCAGAGCAATTTCATTTTCGCGAGAACCGCCAAATACAAGGTGTGTATGCGGATCAACAAGACCTGGTGAAACCATTTTCCCTTTACAATCCACAACTTCTTTTGCATGTAACTCTTTTGCGTATTCCATTGTTCCTACAAAAGTGATCACACCATTTTCAATACCTACCGCACCGTTTTCAATGACAGGAAGCGTATTCATCCCTTCCCGTCTTAGTAGTCCATCTTCTTGATCCATTGTTAATAATTGACCAATATTCGTTAATAGAATGTCTAACATAGTTTTCCCTCCTTACTTCATCATCGGAATGTTAACGCCTTTTTCTTTTGCTGTTTGCACTGCAAGATCATAGCCAGCATCAACGTGACGAACAACACCCATTCCAGGGTCAGAAGTTAACACGCGCTCAATTCGTTTTGCCGCCGCTTCTGTTCCATCTGCAACAATTACCATTCCCGCATGAAGAGAATATCCCATACCAACACCGCCGCCGTGGTGAACAGACACCCAGCTTGCACCGTTTACACTGTTAATTAACGCATTTAAAATTGGCCAGTCAGCTACCGCATCACTGCCATCTTTCATTGCTTCTGTTTCACGATTTGGCGAAGCAACAGATCCGCAGTCTAAATGGTCACGACCGATAACAATCGGTGCAGATAATTCACCTTTTGCTACCATTTCGTTAATAATGCGGCCAAACTTCGCACGCTCTCCGTATCCTAACCAACAAATACGGGATGGAAGTCCTTGGAACTCAACTTGGTCACGTGCCATACGAATCCAATTACATAAATGCTCATTATCAGCAAATTCACGTAAAATCACTTCATCTGTTTTATAAATATCTTCTGGATCACCAGAAAGTGCTACCCAGCGGAATGGTCCTTTTCCTTCACAGAATAATGGACGAATAAATGCCGGAACGAATCCTGGGAAATCGAATGCATTTTTTAAGCCTTCGTCATATGCAACTTGGCGAATATTGTTTCCATAATCAAATGCAATTGCACCGTTCTTTTGCATAGCAAGCATTGCTTCCACATGCTTTTTCATACTTTCTTTTGATAATTGAACATAACGATCTGGATCCTCTTGACGAAGTACTGCTGCTTCTTCTAATGAATAACCAACTGGAACATAACCATTTAATGGGTCATGAGCAGATGTTTGGTCTGTTACTAAGTCTGGTGTAATGCCGCGTTTTACAAGCTCTGGCAAAATTTCAGCTGCATTCCCTAATAATCCAATCGAGATCGGCTCTTTCTTTTCTTTATACTCCTTCGCAACCGCTAATGCGTATTCAAGAGATTCTGTATACATATCACAGTATCTTTTTTCAATGCGGCGATCGATGCTGCGCTTATCAACGTCGATTGCAATGACAACTCCGCCGTTCATTGTAACAGCAAGCGGCTGCGCTCCGCCCATTCCGCCAAGACCAGCAGTAATTGTTAACGTTCCTTTTAATGAACCGCCAAAATGGTTGCGTGCTGCCTCACCAAATGTTTCGTAAGTTCCTTGTAAAATTCCTTGTGTACCAATATAAATCCAGCTACCAGCTGTCATTTGGCCATACATCATTAAGCCTTTTTGATCAAGCTCACGGAAATGCTCCCAATTTGCCCATTTTGGCACTAAGTTTGAGTTTGCTAGAAGAACGCGCGGTGCATCTTCATGAGATTTAAAAATTGCTACTGGTTTCCCAGATTGAACTAATAACGTTTCATCGCTCTCTAAATTTTTAAGAGATTCTACAATTGCATGATAGCTATCCCAATTACGAGCAGCACGGCCGATACCACCGTATACAACAAGCTCTTCTGGCTTTTCTGCTACTTCAGGATCAAGATTATTCATAAGCATACGAAGTGCTGCTTCTTGTACCCAACCTTTTGCATTTAATTCAGTACCTCTTGGCGCACGAATAGTTTGTTTTACGTTTTCCATTGTCATCTCTCCCTTATTATAGTGTTGTATTTGCATTTAAACGGTCCATTGTCCAATTCGTTGTTTTTAACCAATGAGCCGTGTTTTCAATATCGGTTGAAAAGATACGATCGTTTGTAATCGATGGTACAATTTGACGAACTTGATGATAAAATGCTTTCGTTTGCGAACTCATTTGTTCAACACCGCGGTACTCAGCTGCTTGCATCGCACAAATCGTTTCAATTGCTAATACACGGCGTACATTTTGAATAATTTGATGTGCATGACGCGACGCAATTGTTCCCATACTTACATGATCTTCTTGATTTGCTGATGATGGAATGGAATCTACGCTCGCTGGATGAGCTAACGTTTTATTTTCTGAAACAAGTGCTGCCGCTGCATACTGCATAATCATTGCACCAGATTGAAGACCTGGTTCTGGACTTAAAAATGGTGGTAAATCGTTTAACTGCGGATTAACAAGTCTCTCAATGCGACGTTCAGAAATATTCGCAAGTTCTGCCATTCCAACCTTTAAAAAGTCCATCGCAAATGCAATCGGCTGCCCATGGAAATTACCGCCTGAAATCACTTTTTGACCGCCGTCAAAAATAAGTGGATTATCTGTTGCAGCATTCATTTCAATTTCTAATTTTTCTTTCACGTAATTCAATACTTGCCAAGATGCTCCGTGTACTTGCGGGATGCAGCGAAGTGAATACGCATCTTGTACACGAAGTTCTCCTTGTTTCGTAACAAGTTTGCTATCATGAAGCACATTACGAATTCGATTCGCAACTTCTACCTGCTCTTTATATCCACGTGCAAGATGAACATCTTCATCAAATGCATCAATAATGCCTTGTAACCCTTCAATTGTCATCGAAGCAATTAATTCAGCTTGATAAGCAATTGCTTCAGCTTCTAAATAAGCAACAATACCTTGCGCTGTCATTGCTTGTGTCCCGTTAATTAGAGCCAATCCTTCTTTTGCTTCTAATGTAATTGGTTCTAATCCTTCTTTTGTTAGAGCGATCATCGTATGGACACGCTCACCTTTATAAAACACTTCCCCTTCTCCTAATAAAGCAAGCGCAAGATGCGAAAGAGGTGCTAAATCACCGCTCGCTCCAAGTGAACCTTGCTGCGGAACAACGGGATGAATTTGACGATTTACAAGTTCAAGAAGCATATTTACAACAAGTGGTCTAACACCAGAAATCCCTTTTAGCATTGTGTTCGCACGCAACACAAGCATAGCGCGTGACACTTCTTCAGAGAAAGGTTCACCAACACCACATGCATGAGATTGAATTAAGTTATGTTGAAGTGCTTTCACATCTTCTTTTTGAATAAAGACATCGCTAAATTTCCCAAAACCTGTTGTAATGCCGTAAACGACTTTCCCTTCTTCAACAATCTGTTCTACTGCTTGCCTGCATTCTGTAACTTTTTGCATACTATTTGAACAAGCAGTTACCTGCTCTCCTTCAAACATTATTCGTTTCATTTCTTGCAGTGTTAATGAATGTCCAGTTAATGTAATCATGATTTTCCTCCCTTAAACAGCACAAGGGGGCCTTACTTTTTTAAGACAGACGAATGTCCTAAAAAGTTGTAAGGCCCCCTATTAACTAATAAACTATGGGCAGTTTTTTTATATGTGATTAATACCTAATCCAATCGCCTCATGCTCTGATCCTTTCACAGGCGCACCTATCGTACCATATAATGCAACAGCAACCCATTCGCCTTCTTTCTCACCGTCGTATGGTGTGCCGCGCACGATTGCAAATCGAAGCCCTACTGTACGAAGAACGTCTGCTAACTGAATTTGTCCTCTCGTTACTCCGTACAACGCTTCCATAATTGCATGGTAAAGCGCATGTGTTTCTCTGTAAACGTCTGTTTCAATAACATGGTTACTACGTGCAGCTGTTTCCATTGCGGCAACAACTTTTTGCGAATTCATTGAACCGACTTTTCCCGTACAATACTTCCATCCTTTAGGTAGAGATAAAATGGGACTCTCGTGTTCCTCCGCAAGTGCAAGCAGCATCGCCATGCGACCAATTCGTTGTGTTCCATGAAGAAGCATGTGACTCTCTCTTTTCTTTTGAATAGTTTAAATATTTCTTAATTTAAGAATATATGAAAACGCTTAAATCGTCAATGGTTAATTATATTGTTTTAAATAAATCAAAATTAAAAACCGACATAAAAACCTCTTTTTTAGGAGGGGTCGAGAGCATCTGACCGTGTATGGAAGCGGTTAGGGCCTTTTTTTGCCACGTGCGGCGTTTAAAACAAAAGGAGCAAGCAAGTGCAAGTTCCTTTCTGTTTTTTATAACGAACTTAAAAATTAACATAGCAATTTACATTATAATTAACACCTTATTTCGCACGATGACAATAGCTATTGTCACTCTGTTATTTGTAATGCTATTTGCTATGTTATTTTAAACATGTTTTATTAAAAGTGTTGTTATATCAACAAAAAAGCATATCAATTTCTAAGTTAATTGATATGCTGATTCATATGCTATTTACAATGTTTCTCCTCAAAAATAGAACTACTTATTCTAAAGACAGCTTTCTTTTATAAAGTGAAACTTTAATCAGTGGGGGTTTTCTTCATCCCCCACTGATTATTAGTTGAACCAATCGGGCTTTTACGGGCAGTTTATCTCTCACCTAACTTCTTTGCTTTCGCTGAATTTTGAGGTGGGAGTATTACTGCCCGTTAATGCGGGATAAATTAAAACTAATATTTTTTTCTTCATATCCCGGTCTCCTCTAACCATTTTATAAAACAATATTCTACTTCCTCTACTGACTTTGCATCTACATTCAAATATGTAACTAGAAATTGTTCATACTATCTTTTCTCTATCTCTATTAATTTCATTTGTTCTTCAAATGCGCTTTGTTGTCTTATATCAAATTTTTTTGTAGCACTTCTTTTGAAACAATTAAATAAAAAATAACCTGCAAACGATATTTCCATAGTTCTCGCTGAATTCACTCAATCGTCTAAAGATTTATTAACAGCTTCAACAGCATGTATGAAAGTCGTATCAAATAATGGAACACTAGCATCCTCTTGATTAACTAGTAATCCGATTTCTGTACAACCTAATATAATTCCCTCAGCTCCGTTACCAACTAAACGTTCAATCACTTCTTTGTAATAATCCCTTGATTTTTGACACACTTTTCCTAAACACAATTCTTCAAATATTACTTTATTTACAATTTCTCTATCATTTTCATTTGGAACTATCACCTTTATGCCGTTCGATTCTAATCTAGATTTATAAAATTCTTGCTCCATTGTATATTTTGTTCCAAGTAAACCTACTGTGTTAATTCCTTCCTTTTTGACTTCATTAGCTGTAGCATCGGCAATATGTAAAATAGGGATATTAATTTTTTCTTTTATGTCATCTACAATCTTGTGCATCGTATTTGTGCATATGACAATGAAATCCGCCCCAGCTTTTTCTAATGAAAATGCAGCTTCACCTAATACTTCACCAGCTTGTTTCCAGTTACCCTTTGATTGATAACGCTCAATTTCTTCAAAGTCAACGCTATATAAAAGGCATTTTGCTGAATGCAATCCTCCTAATTTTCTTTTTACTTCTTCGTTAATAACCCGATAATACTCTACAGTTGATTCCCAGCTCATCCCACCAATAAGTCCAATATTTTTCATAATTTCCCTCCTCACCAAAATCTTCCTTGTTAATTATATATAATTTTCGAAATTATAGGCAATATACTTATCACCTTGTTTCCTTTTTCTATCTGTCTTATAATAAAAAACAGAGACTAAATTGAACGTATTTTTCCGCTATGTAAGCTTGGAAGTCCAAGCTTACATTATTTTTTGCTTTTCCTTTTCTTTTAAAAGGAGTATAATAAAAAGGAACATATGTTCTTTTTATTACATACAGTAAGGAGTTTGAACAATGGTATACGACACAAAAATACAATCATGGAACTACACATTGAAGCAATTACAAAAGCATTATACTGGAGCAACAGTTGAAAATCGCAAGCAGTTTGAAGACATGGAACTAATGACTTTCTTTCAAGACAACGAATATATTGCCCTTCCTACACATATTAGCGGCTTATCAGCAGCACGCTTTACTTCTTACTCTATCTTCACTACCGATGACAAAGATCGCAAAGTTGGCACGCTTATCATTGAATATTTAGAAGATGATAATGAAATTTTATATGTTGAACAATTATACTTCGTTTAACTTTCAACGCTTGGTCATATTGGCCAAGCGTTCTTGATTTCTATCAATCTCAATGCTTATAATACTAGTAAAGGAAAACTACTCTATATATTCATTTTGATTTCCAAAAACATAAGTCGTTGCTATACAGCAATTCAACATGACCGCTACTTGTTTGCTCCCTTTGTTTGAAACTTCGTATGTGGCAGGAGAAGGCCCTGACCGCTTCTATGCACGGCCAGATGCTCTCGTCCTCCCCAAAAAATTAAGGGGTTTTTATGTCAGATTTTTAACTTATACATATCATAAAGGAGGGTTCTACTTGCTCGAAGGATGGTTCAGTTGGTTTATTGTCATATGGACAGTAATTTTACTAGGACTTATGTCCATTGGTGGATATTTCATGTTCCGAAAATTCTTAAAACGATTACCAAAAGAAGATGGCATGTCTATTTTGGATTGGGAAGAGCATTACATTAATGAAACGCGGCACTTATGGGATGAAGAGCAAAAACAATTATTAGAAGAACTCGTCAGTCCAGTCCCTGAACTTTTCCGCGATGTTGCAAAATCGAAAATTGCCGGTAAAATTGGAGAGTTAGCTTTAGAAGAAAAAGCATCAAAAATAACTGAAGATTTAATTATTAAAGGATATATTGTAGCAACTCCAAAACGAGATCATAAATTTTTAATAAAAAAATTAAATGAAAAGCAAATTGATTACTCTAATTACAAGTCTTTGCTTGCAAAATAAGTTGTTCCCCACCTATCTTTCCTGCTTTTTTCTCAATCCTAACGTACGAATAGCGGGGTAAATCTATTATTTACTTTATTAATGAAAAAAGATTGCCAGTTCTACAGGCAATCTTTTTTACTAAACTGCTTAATCAATAATATATTTTAATTCACTAGAAGTGTGTAATACTTCATCTAAAATACCTTGAGATTCTATAACCCCATCTTTTTTTATTCAATCATACTACATACATATCAGTTAAAGCTTTACTTCTAATAAATCCAAGATCTTCATAAAGCTTAATCGCTGGATTATCTTTGATTACAGCTAAACGGGTAGCTGGGTACTCTTTACTCGATATGTTTATAGAATGGGTTAACAAAAATCGGCCAAGACCTTTATGTTGATGTTCAGGGTCTACGGCTAAACTCATGATTAGAGGATAGTCTTCAAATTCCATGTGCAGACATACACCAACAATGTTGTTCGTGCCCTGTTCTATAATAACTCTTGAACACTCATCCATGATTTTATTATTTTGATATTTTCCTATGAAGTCCTTTACGTGATTAGTATAATCCTCTTTGGGTCCGATTTGTTTAAAAGCTGGATTTGCTTTATAGGATTTCATAATTAAACATGCTATATCATCTATATCTTCACCTAAAACAGATTTAGAGATATACCCTTCAGGAAGCATTGCCTTTAATGATTGTGTTGGACGAATCATCCAATAATTAACTTCATGAACCTGGCATCCTTTTTGTTCATAAGTTGGTACGTGTTCTTCTACAATGTCTCTCAGAATGATTTTCTCTTCAGTCTTCGATACCTTTTTTAAATGGTTTAAAAGCTTGTGGGCTAATCCTTCATAATCCTCATAAGGAGGAACAACAAATAAATCTGACATAAAATTTGGCTTTAGGGAAACACCACCAATGATGTTTTCGTCATTCATAATTAAATATCCACAGTCAAAAATGGATGAAATTTCCAATAACGTCTCCGAGGACCTTCTAAAAAAGTAGTCTGCATATTTTTGTCCATAATAAATGGAATAATATCGAATGTATTCTTTGGGTTCTTGATAAACTAATCTCAATCCATCTTCTAAATCAATAAGTTCATTTAAAGATTGAACTTGCTCACTCATATTTTTCTCCCCCTTTTCTTCAACTAAACTGTCCGTTAGTTGAAGAACATTATTTCACAATCCCTCTAAATATTTTAACATTAAATTTCCATTTACCTTCAAAAAAATTAGCACCAGTTTTAGCACTAATTTTAACAGCACCGCATAAATTTATGTGATCTCGTTAATTGTTTTGCTAAAAGTATTGCTAATTAGTGTGTTAATTTCATTAAAAGATTGATTTAACAATAAAAAAAGAGACACCAATTCATATGTAAATTGTGTCTCTAAAATATATTCTAATTGCTATTTTGTACTCAAAAACCGAACCCGTTACCTATTAGACGTTGTTTTTTATCGAACTTTCACTCTTCACGTTAACTTCATATCTTTTTCATCATAAAACTCTGCCTGTTTTTTCATTTCCTTTTGCAATTTCGTAAAGGAACGATACATTGCAATGCGCCAAGATACAATCATTGCAAACGCAAGTAAGAAAAACATTCCACTTAGTTGCCCTACATCAAGCGACTGACTTAAATATGATTTAAATGCAATACGAACAACAAGTAAACCAATTAAAATAAAGATAAACGCTTTAGAACGTATTAAATAAATCTCTTGTCCACGCATTTCAAATTTTGACGTTTTAATAAGAAAGATTGAAAAAATTAATCCTACAGCAATTGCTTCTAATATTTCTGATGTTGTTAAGCGAAATTCAGGAAGCAGATACATACAAGCTCCTGTACTCATAAAGATTGGTGGAAGAACAATTTTTTTCAAAGTTGCTGGTTTCTTTGCTGCCTTCAAACGAATAAACATGGCTCCAACTGCCATACAAATTGCAATAATACTTGATAAGAGAGCTAAATTCATTCGCACTCACCCTTTGTTTTGGAAATATCAAAAATATAGTTTTACTATTATATGTATTTTTGTTAGTATTTCCAACTCTTCAACAAAAAAAACTAAAACCCTTTAAATCCACCAAATAAATCCGAAAAGAAGATTGTAATTTTTGTAAGGCCATTAAAATATAGTAATACACCCATTGCAATCATAATATAGCCACCGATTGTAACGAACGTTGCACTATGTTTTTTAATCCACGTCATCTTCGTAATAAAGAATGATAAAATAAAGAATGGAATTGCAAAACCAAGTATGTAAGCAATCATATATAACATCGCCGATTGCGGGTTTGTTGCCGCAAGCGCAATAACCGATACTAAAATCGGCCCTGTACAAGGCGTCCACCCAGCAGCAAATGCAATTCCGATTAAAGTAGAGCCAAAATAACCACTCGGCCTACTTTTAAATGTAAATTTACGATCTTGCATTAAAAATGTTGGTTTAAACACCCCTGTTATAACGAGACCAAAAGCAACGATAAAAATTGCTCCTAATTGACGAATTAAATTTTGATAATCTACAAAAAACTTCCCTACATAACTTGTTCCAAAACCGATTGCAATAAAAATGATCGAAAATCCAATTAAGAAAAATGTAGTATGCAACATACTCCGCTTCCGAAGCATTGCATTCTCTTCCTTCAAATCAGAAATAGACATTCCTGTTATGTATGATAAAAACGCTGGATAAAGTGGTAAACAACAAGGCGAAATAAACGATAAAAAACCTGCTCCAAATGCTAAAAATATATTAATATCTTGCATATGATGCCTCCTTTCCTCTCAATTAATTGTAACAAAATTCACAACGAATTCCATGAAAAATTCGTGAACATACTATTATCACTATGAATATATTAAAATATTATTCTTCATATTTACATATAAATCCTTTTTGACTTCCCAACATACAAATCACTGTCATGTATAACAAAACATGACAGTGATTTGTTTTAACTCTTGCACGTGGCAAAAAAAGGCCCTGACCGCTCCTATACATAGCCAGATGCTCTCGCCAACCGAAAAAAAGAGGTTTTTTATAAATTTTTTCACCTCGTATGCACATAGTTACTTTATTTATATTTCACTTCATTTACTATTAGAAAATATTTTTTACTATGAAAGTTATATTCATATTTATATTATATTCTCAATGAATCTGCCTCCTTTTTTCATCATTATGCATTAATACCATACTTTTATTATTATTCTATAAAATGTCACACTTTTCTTTCAGTTGACCCTCTATTTTTAATTTTGTATACTTCCATCTAGCTATGATTGTTCGTTTTTGGACACATTACCATATAGAAAAGATCGGAGGGATATAGATGCTTCGTTATTCATTACTCGTTTTATTAGGAGCATGTAGTTACGGTATTTTAGCAATCTTTGTTAAATTTGCATACAGCGAAGGATTTTCGCTTGGAGAAGTAATCGGAAGTCAATATTTGTTCGGATGGTTCATTTTACTTACGATTACATTATTATTCTCTAGACATCGCGTACCATTCAAGCAAATGATTATTTTATTTATTGCAGGAACATCAGCTAGTTTAACAGGTATTTTTTATTACGGTGCATTACAAACTGTACCCGCTTCAATAGGTATTGTTCTGCTGTTTCAATTCGTATGGATCGGCATTATCATTGAAGCAGTTGCAACGAAAACATTACCTTCTAGAGAAAAATTGATTTCTGTACTATTCTTACTCGTCGGAACATTTCTTTCAAGTGGATTACTTGAACAATCAGCAGGAGCAATTGACATGAGAGGAATTTTCTTCGGATTATTATCAGCAATAGCATTTGCCTTTTATATTTTTGTGAGCGGAAGAGTAGCGGTAGAAGTTCCATCATTGCCTCGCGGTTTAACACTTATGGCCGGCGCGTTAACATTAGTAATGATTATTTTCCCACCAACATTTATATATAACGGCACACTTGCAAGTGGACTTTGGAAATATGGATTAGCATTAGGGACATTTAGTATTGTCATTCCAACTATTACTTTTACAATTGGTATTCCTAAGATCGGTTCTGGTTTAGCAACTATTTTAGGTGCTGCTGAACTTCCAGTTACAACAATCATGTCAGTACTTCTTTTAAAAGAAGCCGTACTGACTTCACAATGGCTTGGAGTTGCCCTTATTCTTATCGGTATTACTATTCCACAAATTGCTTATAAAATGCGCGGACAATACACAAGGCAGCATACACATAAAAAAGTTGCTGCATAACAAACCGGACTTCACTAAGAAGTCCGGTTTTCATTTTCTGTTACCTTTCAAAGTACTTATACTTTGCCATTCACTTCAGTTGAATCTCATTGTATTGAAATCAAATGCAGCGATATCATCACATAATTTTCTTTTTCAATTGTATAAAATAGCATCTTCTTAATAATAAAAAGTAACCTATATGGACGAGTAAAAATAGTCCAATGACGATCAGTGAAGACCGAAAAATTGGTGTTATAAATAATGTTTGCAATGTTGTAAAGGCAACACTCGTATGCAAAATAGCGATAACAATCGGAATGAAAAATAACGCACCCATTTGCACTGTCATTATTTGTTTCATTTCTCCTTCATCCATACCGAGTTTCAAAAGCGATTGATAATATTGTTTATCCGTTTCTAAGTCGGTAAATAAGCGGAAATATAAAAAGCTTACGGCAGATAAATAAAAAATAACTCCGACAAACAATCCGATAAATAGAATCATACTTGTCAATTCTTTAATCTTATTATAAATGATCACACGTGACGAAAATTCATACTGCCCTTTTTGATTCAGTTGCTTTTCTAACCGCTCAGCTACTTGCGTCGTTCCTTCCCAACTCTTAACTATATATCCTGTATAACTCGCTGTTTTCTGCCCACCCGTAATCCGCTGGTTCATTTCGTTGGAAACAACAAAAATCTTCCCAGGAAATACACCACCTGAAAAAATATTCTGTTTCAACATTGAAGAAACATGAATTTGTTTTCCACTTTCTTTCAAAGTTACATCTGATTCTTTAGAAGAATCTACAACACTATTTTCCATTCCAAAAGAAGGAACGCGAACGGCTTTATTTCCTGTTAATGCCACCGTTTCGTAACCAAGCTGCTTGGCAAACTTATTATAATCATTCTGACTCATGATTACAGCTGGTTGCGAATCGTTAGAAATAGATTGAAATTGCAACTGTACGCTTATTTTTTTATACGTAACCTTTTCCTTTTGAAAAGTGCCTTCAATCTCCTTTTCATATTGCGCTTTCTGTCCTTGATGTTCATTGTATGTAATCAAACTAAATGCAAATGGAATATTGTTCATCGACTCGCTCTTTTGCGTTTCTATAAAAGCAGCAAACGTTCCAATGGCACAAAAAGCAACTGTCGACACAATCGTTACCATAAAAAACATACGTGCATTATCTTTCATGCGATATGCTAACATAGAAAATGATAATAAATTCGTTTTCTTCCAATAGATAGGCTTCGATTTCTTTAAAAACGTTATGATAAACACACTAAGCTGCGAGTATAAAAAATACGTGCCAATGATTACAATGGTTGGAACCGGAATCAATAAAAACGCAATAATGCCAGGATTCGCTGTTATTGATAAAAAATATCCAATCGCTATTAAAATAGCCGCTACTATTGATAAAAGAATGGATGCTTTCGGTTCAGGTTTTGGCTTTTTATTTCCTTTTAATAACGAAATTACTTTTTTACTTTTCACAAATAAACTTGTCGTAAAAGCAACAATGAAAAACAATGCTAAAAACACAGCAACTGTTAATTTCATTGCTTGCCATGGCATATAAAATGGCAAGCTTTTCAACCCCATTACTGTACTAGCTAACAGAAAAAATAACTTTCCAAATAAAATTCCAAAACCAATACCACTGATGAGAGCACTTATACCAACGATCATATTTTCAAAGAAAATTACTCGGATTAATTGCCAACTTGTAATACCATGAATCACAAAAATCCCAAACTCTTTATTCCTCAGCTTTAAAAATGAACTAACAGAGTAAAAAATAAAGAAAAAAGAAAAGAAATAAATAATATATTCCGCAACAAGCATTCCTTGACGAATAATTCCTGGAAACTCTTTACTTCCATCAACATCAGGATGATAAATAAATAAAGCATACAAAAAGAAAACCATAACTGAAAATGCACTACTCAAAAAATAAGCGGCATACGCGCGTATATTGCGACTAACATTTTTAAACGCGAGTTGAGAAAACGTCATCTTCTTTTCCCTCCCACGTTTTTTGTACTTTCATCAAAATAGGTATCACCATGAGTATGTCATCTCCTTATTCTTTCTTCTCTTTTCACTATAAGAAAAAAAGAAAAAGGAAAACATCGAACTTTCTTACATACATTATTGCATTCTTACAATTTTGTCATTTTTCTCGTCATTTTGTAAATGTGTCATCACATTGCCTCTCGCTATTCTTAAAAACTCTTGTAATTCTAGATTTATATTCGCCTTTCGGTATGCAACAGCTAATTCGGCAACAATTTTAGAATCACGGATTTCTTTGTAGACAACTTCTGATTGATATAATTTATTTGCAGACACTGGTATTACCGTTATCCCAATCCCAGCAGCAACAAGCCCGATAACCGTTTGATATTCTGTCGCCTCTTGTACAATTTGCGGACTAAACCCTGCATCACGGCATAAAGAAAGAATATTATCATATAAAGTCGGCCAAACATTTCGAGTAATAAAAACAAAAGATTCGTTTTGCAAATCTTCAATATAAATTGCTTGTTTATTCGCAAGTGGGTGTGCTTTCGGTAAACAAAGTGTACAAGGAAGGTGTTGCACTGTTTCTAACTGTAATAATTGACTTGTAATAGGTGGACGCAACATCCCAACATCAATTCGATTGTCATGAAGTGCATCTACTTGTTCTGGTGTAGACAATTCATGCAATACAACAGATACATCTGGAAATTTTTTTCGATATTCCCGAACAATTGGCGGCAAAATATCATACATCGCCGATCCAACAAACCCAATAGACAGCTCTCCAATTTCTCCCCTTTGCGCTCTCTGAGCAATTTCAACTGCCTTATCAATCTGTATAAAAGCTTTTTTTACTTCTTTTAAAAATAATTCCCCTGCTTCTGTTAATTCTACTCTTCGTTTCGTTCTTGAAAATAACGTTACTCCCATCTCTTTCTCTAATTGTTGAATTTGTTGACTTAGCGGAGGCTGCGTCATCTGTAAGCGAGCAGCTGCCCTACCAAAGTGAAGCTCTTCTGCTACAACAATAAAATATTGTAAATGCCGTAATTCCATATCGTACACCCTTTTTTATTAATATATATAATAAATTAATAACATAAGAATGATATATAAGACAAATATTTTTAAAGAATTCATACGGTAATATCCCTAAATATTTTATTGATGGTATTAACAATTACAGCAAGTCTAAATATAAGTTAAAAAACTGACATAACCCCCTTTCTTTTGAGAAGAACGAGAGCATCTGGTCACGCATAGAAACGGTCAGAGCTTTTCCTAACACATGCCAGATTGAAAACAAAAGGAGAACGCCAAGTATAGGTCATTTTGTTTTCTACATAGGAGCGACTTATATGTAGAAAAATTAATATATGTAGCTCACTTATCGTATTTCAGAGTTTATAAAAATAAAAGAAAACGCATATAAGAGAGCGTTTTCTTTTATTTCTTTCGCTATTCAATTCGTTCATGTACATTTTCGCATTTCTCGCCTCAATCATTTCCTAGTGGACATTCAATATTCACACATCGATGCAACAACTCATAATCTTCCGGAAATGAAAGTGGAAGATCTATAAGTTCATCCAGCCGTTTCCACTCAATTTTATAAATCAATCCATCTGGATCTTGAATTTTTCTTTCTCCCCGTACTATTTTCACAACATAATAATGTACTTGTACAGGGACGTTAAACGTAACACCTATTTTTTCATGCACCTTTTCAATAACTTCAACGTGATAGCCTGTTTCTTCCCATACTTCACGTATGCAGCACTCTTCTAGCGTTTCTCCGTTTTCCAATCCACCTGAAGGTACAGACCAAAGTTTTTCTTCTTCAGGCTTTCCTTGTAGTACCATTAATACTTCATTATTATCATTTATACAAATTGCAGCTGTTCCAATCCAACGTTTCACTACTTTCCCCCTCCCATACATATTATTCTGTATCTCACTTATTTTCCCCTCGAAAAAAGAGGAAAAAACTTATAATCTATCGAATATTTCCAACAACTTCATTGATAGCGCATTCCTAAAAACAGAAAGGAAGGATTTTGTGAAATTTTCTAAGTATGTTGTGGATTGTGTATTTTGTGAAAAAAATCGAGGAACAAGACAAGCAACCGTGACCATCGCTGCTTCTTCTAACACATTGGCAATTCAAAAAATAATTGAAGAATGCCAGCGACGTTTTGGGAAAACATTATTATTAAAGACAGAAGTTAAAAAAGAAGAATTCATAACAGAAACAACAAAAAACTGACCGAAATGGTCAGCTTTTTGTTCTCCGATCATATGTTTTCTTTCCGTACATATTATCACATGAAGATTAGGGGTATCCTCTATGAGATCGGGATCTTTCCATTATGTACGTTCCATAATGAATATCGAACAATATTTTCTGTATAATCTACAACAAATCATCCAGAAAAAGGGAAGTTTCGTTCGCATTTTTAGAAAAGGGATAGGGATATTACCGGTAATACATCAAACATTCGAATGTTACATTTAATATAATATAGTAATCTTCTTCATATCGGAAATATGTATTACATATATAATTAATATGTAATACATATTAATAGATTAATAAAACCCTCTCTTTATGAGAGGGCGAGAGCATCTGGTCGTGCATAGAAGCGGTCAGGAACTTTATCTGCAACATACAAAGTTTAAAACAAAAAAGCAGCGGCGTGCAGATCATGTTGTATTTTGCATAGCAGCGATTACTATCTCGTAAAGTTAAAATGAATTTATATCATAGAGAATAGGGTTTATGAGCAATGAATCGCAGTACTCCCCCTTCTATAAACAAGTTATTTCTACTATTTTTTAGAAAAAGCCTTCTAAGCCTTATTCTCACAAGGCTTTCTGAAGGCTCCCATTATTCTGCAGCAAATACATATTGTAGTATAACCCTTGTTTCGCCAGCAATTCTTGATGTGTTCCTCTTTCAACAATTTGACCATCGTGCATCACAAAGATTTGATCCGCATCTTGAATTGTAGATAAGCGATGTGCAATCGCGATAGTTGTTCTCCCTTTTCGCATATGCTGCAATGCGGTTTGAATCGCTTCTTCTGTTTCTGTATCAATATTTGCTGTTGCCTCATCTAACACTAATACTTTTGGATTTGTTGCAATCGTTCTTGCAAACGCTACAAGTTGTCTTTGACCACTTGAAAACGCTGCTCCTCTCTCAACCACCTCTGTATCATATTGATTTGGCAACTGCTCAATAAATGTATTTGCCTGTACAAATTTCGCAGCATCTTCCACTTCTTCATCTGTAATACCTTCATCATACATACGAATGTTTTGCTTCACTGTTCCAGCAAAAAGAAATGCATCTTGTAATACAAGACCAATACGTTTTCTTATCTCCATCTCTTGAAAGTTCTCTAACCGCGCTCCATCAATTACAATTTCACCTTTATTAATGTGGTAAAACCGCATCAATAAGTTCATAATTGTACTTTTCCCACTACCTGTATGCCCAACAAAAGCAACATTTTGCCCAGGCTTCACATGGAAAGACACATTTTTAAGCACATCACGTTTTCCATCATAAGAAAAGGTAACATCTTTAAACTCAATTTCCCCTTCCATCATTATAGGGGCTGCATCACCTTGTTGTACTGGCGCTAAATCCTTTTCATCTATTAACTGAAACACACGTGATGAAGATACTAGTGCTTGCTGAAAGAAAGATAATTTCATCATCACTTCATTTACTGGATCAAAGAAACGATGAATGTAGTTTACAAAGGCATATAATACACCCACTTCAACAGGGCTATGCATTGCATCAATTCCAAACAACGTGATCACCAATACAATTGCTAACGTATGAACAAGATCAGTTGCTGGGCGTAATAACAAAGCATCTAATTTCAAATTGCGGCGCCCCGCTCCATAATGTTTTTCATTCACTTCTTCAAATTCTTTACGCATCCGTTTCTCTTGTCGGAATACTTGAATAATATTCATACCTTGAATCGATTCATTCAATTTTGCATTTAAAATACTTAATTGATGGCGAAGTTCTAAATAAAAAACTGAACTTTTCCGACGATAAAAAGCCATGATTGTAATCATAATCGGAATGAGTAGTAATGAAAACAGTGCAAGTTTCACATCTAATAAAAACATAGCTATTAAAATACCAATTAAAAAAACAATATTCTTTACAAAGGTAGATAATACACTTACATAGAAATCTTTAATTGCTTCTGTATCGTTTGTTATTCGCGAAACTAGCGTTCCAATTGGTGTACGATCGAAGAAGCTAAGCGATAAACTTTGTACATGCTCGTATACTTCTATGCGCAGATCTTGCACAATTTTAAAGGCGATATTTTGGAAATACAATAAATTTAAATACGTAAACAACACCTTTAATAAATGAAACACTACATAAACAATAAATAGCGTTATTAACACATTTTGTTCAAATTTTTTTGGGACTAAGTGGTCATCGATAAATACCTTAATTAAAAAGGGCCCCATCATTTCCGCAATAGTTGCACCAACTAAATATAAAAATGCAAAAGTGAGCAGTTTTTTATAAGGCTTCAAATATGATAATAGGCGCCATAAATCACTTTGTTTTTTTTCCTGCATCATACTCCTCCTTTCTCAACTAGCGCTTCTAATTGCTGACTTTCATACATGTCCTTATACCACCCATCTTGTTGCATTAAACTTTCGTGCGTACCACGCTGCACTATCTTTCCATCATCAATAACAAGTATTAAATTTGCATGTTGAATCGCACTTAAGCGATGGGCTGTAATAATAGTCGTTTTATTTTGACGTTCACGTTTTAATGATGTCAAAATCGTTTCTTCTGTCTTTGCATCTACTGCTGATAAGCAGTCATCTAAAATTAAAATTTCAGCATTTGTTAATAATGCACGGGCAATCGAGATACGCTGCTTTTGGCCGCCAGACAAAGAAACGCCCCGTTCACCAACAACAGTTTCATATCCTTCTGGAAATTTCGTAATATCTTCATGGATACATGCAATAGCAGCTGCATGTGCAATATTTTTATATGTAGCACTAGGTTTTCCAAATGCGATATTTTCACCAATACTTGCAGAAAATAAGAAATGATCCTGTGGTACATATGAAATGGAAGAACGAATAGCGTGTAGTGTCAAATCTCGAATATCATTTCCCCCAACTCGTATGTTCCCGTCAAAATGATCATATTCTCGAATTAAACATTTTAATAATGTCGTTTTCCCTGATCCCGTACGTCCTACAATTCCTAACGTTTCTCCTTTTCGTAAGGAAAAATGAATGTCTTGTAGATTTATTACTTCATTTTTCTTATACGAGAATGTGTCAATATCAAACTCAATGTCACCACTTGCTACTTCTTCACTTGCCCCTTCTCTATTTACCACATCAGAAACTTGCATAAATAAATTTTGAATACGATCATACGACGCACGGCCACGCTCCATAATATTAAACAGCCAACCAAACGCTAACATCGGCCATACAAGCGTACCTAAATAAGTAGTAAATGTTATAAGTTCTCCTATCGTAAGCTCTCCGCGAACAACCAATACAGAGCCGTAACATACTGCAATTAAAAAAGAAAAACCTACAATTAAAGCAATTGTTGGATCAAATAATGAATCAATGCGAGCAACGAGAATATTTTTATGTACCACTTCTTCCGATTTTTTTCGAAATGATTGCAAGTCCTCTTTTTCTTGACCAAGTGAACGAATTACCTTCATTCCACTCATACTTTCCTGAACTTTATCATTGATTTCTGAAAATGCCTGCTGCGCTTTATGAAAGCGACGATGTAACAAAGTTCCGTAATAATTTGTCGAGATAGCTACAATTGGCATTGGAATTAAACTGAGTAACGTCAACTTCCAACTAATTGTAAACCCCATCGCCAAAAGAACACATCCGCCACCTGTTAACGAATCTACGAGCGTTAACACCCCAGAACCTGCTGTTTGCTGTACCGCTTGAATATCGTTCGTTGCGTGGGCCATTAAATCACCAGTTCGGTGTTTTTGATAAAAGGATGGACTCATATTCGTAAAGTGCTCATACAGTTTTCGCCGTAATTGACGAGCTAATTTTAAGGAAGAGCCAAAAATCATTATTCTCCATGCATAACGCAAAATATAAACCAATACCCCAGCACCAACTAAAATTGATACCCATTGTAATAACTTTTGAGTCGTTAAAGATTGATTGCTAATTTCATCAACAATGATCCCAATTATTTTTGGCGGTACGAGTTCAAGAAGAGCAACGCCAAGCAATAAAAAACTACCCATTATGTACGCTCGCTTCTCTTGTTTAAAAAACCATGCTAAGTCTAAAAAAACCTTCATTGATATACCTCCTATCCCAAATGAGCGGTGTTTTCAGTTTATCAAAAATACTGAATTTTTTAAAGTTTAAAACACTTCCGAAAGACAATATGAAAGGGCACTCCAATTGGAGTGCCCTTTCTAGCGCTTATTTCAGTTGTTGTTTGTTCATTGCGCTCATCATTTGATTGATTTTCTTTTGGGATGGTTTTTGTCCCATTTGCATCATCATCATTTTTAACATTTGTTCATTAATTGGTGGATTTTTTTGTAAATAGTTCATCATATATTTGCGTGCGATAAAAAATCCTAACGCTACGCCTGCAGCTAGTCCTGCTAATACGCTCAATAGAACAATTACCCAAGTTGACATATTTTTTCCTCCTTCATGTTGTCTACCTTACAGTGTACTAAAACCTTTTCAATAAGACAAGATTGTATTCGACATTTTTTATATATAAGTACGCACTTGTTTGAGAGGATTTAACCATCCATACTGCTTACTCTCATAATCCATCGCAAGAAATGTCATTTCACATTTTCTAAGCACTTCAAAAATAACCGTTTCTAGCTCGACATTTTCAGAAGCATGCATCTGGATATGCTGTGATTTAATACGCACTTCCCCGTACACATTTTCATTAGACACCGTGTGCATATATCCATTTCTTTCGTATGTCCCATATGTTCGCAGAGCTTGTTCCATTTTATAATGTAATTTCATTACTTGTAAAGGCAACGTTATATACTTCATTTGTTTATACAACACTTTCTTTTCTGAAAGGGAACGAGACTGTGCAAAACGAGCAAACAAATCAAATAATAAAAACTCACGACCGAAATACGCCTTCGTAATATCTTCTCGAATTAAGTATAGTTCATACGTTCTCATACTTTCCCTCCCGCATTGGACAACTTTATTTCCTTCATTATATAGAAATAAAAACGCAATGATTGTCTGACTGCGGAGAAAGAAAAAACTTTTTCTGTCGAATATAGCAAACTTCCATCAATAAAGTTTTACTACCTCAAAAAATAACGGATATTTTCTTTTACATAGAAAAATCCCTCCATGCCGGAGAGATTTTCCTAAAATCATTATAGCATTTCTTTTACTTTGCGAACAACGTTTTCTACAGTGAATCCGTATTCTTCCATAATCTTTTCACCAGGAGCAGAAGCACCGAATGTATCGATACCTAATACATCTCCTTCAAGACCAACGTAACGATGCCATCCGAAAGAAGCACCCATTTCAATTGCGAAACGTTTCGTTACTGCTTTTGGTAATACAGATTCTTTATATTCAGCTGATTGTGCTTCAAAGCGATCCATAGACGGCACGCTAACAACAGATGCATCAACACCATCTTTAGCTAATGCTGCTTGTGCTTCAATTGCTAAGCTTACTTCAGATCCAGCTGCAAGTAAGATTACATCGGCAGTTTCTTTTTTACTTGAAGAAATTACATATGCACCTTTAGCAACTTTTTCATACGTATTTTCAATTGCACCTTCTAATGTTGGAAGGTCTTGACGAGTTAAGATTAATGCAGTCGGTGTTTTTGTAGATTCTAACGCTAGTTTCCAAGCTGCAACAGACTCGTTACCATCAGCAGGACGAAGAACATCTACATTTGGCATTGCACGAAGCGCTGCAAGCTGTTCAACTGGCTCATGCGTTGGTCCATCTTCTCCAACCGCGATACTATCATGCGTGAACACATATGTTACCGGCAGTTGCATTAACGCAGCAAGACGAATTGCTGGACGTAAGTAGTCAGAGAATACGAAGAACGTACCACCGTAAGTTTTTAAACCGCCGTGAAGTGCGATACCGTTCATTGCTGCACCCATTGCGAACTCACGTACACCGTACCAAATATTTTTACCGCTATAGTCTTCTCTTGTGAAGTCTTTTTCTTTGTTCATATATGTTTTGTTAGAACCAGCAAGGTCAGCAGATCCACCAAAGAATGATGGTACAGATTCAGCAATTGCATTAATAATTTGTCCTGAAGATGAACGAGTTGCTGTTTTTGAACCGATTTCGTATTTTGGTAAGTTCTTATCCCAACCTTCTGGAAGAAGACCTTTCACTGCTGCTTGCAGTTCAGATGCTAATTCTGGGTATGCTTTTGCATACGCATCATGCATTTCATTCCACTCAGCTTGCGCTGATTCACCAGCATCTTGTACTGTTTTACGGAAGTTTTCATACACTTCTTCTGGTACATGGAAGTCTTGCTCATATCCCCAAGTATATGCTTCTTTTGTTAACTTCGTTTCTTCTACGCCAAGCGGAGAACCATGTGAAGCTGATTTTCCAGATTTGTTTGGTGAACCAAATCCGATTGTTGTTCTTACTTCGATTAATGTTGGACGTTTTTCGTCAGCTTTTGCTTCTTCAAGCGCTTTTGCAATTGCCTCGATATCGTTTCCATCTTCAACACGGATTACTTGCCAGCCGTATGCTTTATAACGATCTTCTACACTTTCAGAGAAAGAACGATTTAAATCGCCATCTAATGAAATATCATTAGAATCATATAGCACAACTAGACGACCTAATCCTAAATGAGCTGCTAATGAAGATGCTTCAGCAGAAACGCCTTCCATTAAGTCTCCATCACCGCAAATTGCGTATGTATAGTGATCAACAACATTATACTCATCACGGTTGTATTTCGCCGCTAAATGTCTTTCAGCCATCGCCATACCAACAGCTGTTGAAATACCTTGTCCAAGTGGGCCTGTTGTTGCGTCTACACCTGGTGTGTGACCGAACTCAGGGTGACCTGGTGTTTTACTTCCCCATTGACGGAAACTCTTTAAATCATCGATTGTTACGTCATAACCAGCTAGATGCAGTAAGCTATATAGTAACATTGAACCATGACCTGCAGATAATACGAAACGATCACGGTTAAACCACGTTGGGTTCTTTGGATTATGTTTCATAAATTTCGTCCATAATGTATACGCCATTGGTGCTGCACCCATTGGCATTCCTGGATGACCAGAGTTTGATTTTTCAATCGCATCAATGGATAATGTGCGAATCGTGTTGATAGAAAGTTGTTCGATTGAATGTGTCATGCTATTCTTCCCTTCGCTTATATTAAAGTTAACGTTTTACACCTCTATATGATATCTTTCCTTGCAAGATTATACAACATGTATCGACAAATATGTTGATGTTTTTTCGAATTTTGTTCAAAAAACGTACTAATTTCCACAATGTATAGGGTTTCAATCTGCTATACTTTTTTTAGATTTTCACACTTTTTCAAAAAGAATGTGGTCAAAAATGTGGTCAAATTATAATATGTCCTGCATAACAAAAACCCTAACAAACAAATCATATTTTGCTGCAGATAATCCTAACTTCACTTCACAAAAAATGGATATTACAAAGAGGTTAATAATTAACATTTTCTTATACTGCTTTTTATATACAGCCGGAATAATACAAGTATTTTCTCCATCACAACGAAATTTTATAGGCTTTTCAATATATCAAATATCTGGACAATTAGAATACAACCATGCTTCATTTCGCATTAAATAATGTTCGAACTGGCTACTCTTCCACACTTATTTAAATAGTAAATTTTTTCTTTATTATGTGTTGTTACACGTACGTATCATTCAAATTCTTTTAGTATTCGATTTACCTTTCTAATGCTTATATCATATACAGCCATTATGTGCCTTCGCATCGCAAACTGTAACTTACAAATTGTAGATAAAATCTCATTCCCTACTATAATTTATCCTATGTTATTTTATTTTCTTCTATTGATAAGTATATATGTGTATAAAAAAATAGGAGTAGCTTTTTATCGTCATCTCCTACACTAAAGTGAAAAGTACACTATTTAAATATATGATATGAGATAAATTGGCGCAAATAGATAAAAACTCATTTTCTACAAGTCAAATCTCGATAAACAGACATTGAATTTCCAAAAGTTTGATATAATTTATTTTATTTATCATATTTACAGGATATTTTTTACCTTAATTTGTATTCCCCAATATTTTTCCACCTTACAAATCTGTTATACTTTTATTGACAATTTTATACACAAAACGGAAAGGCGGGGAAATAGCAATTGGGACAAGTACGAGTTGATCCGGATAAACTGGAAGAAGCTGCAGATTCTATATCGCGAAATAGAGAATCTATGGAAAAAGTAATTCAAGAACTTTTACAAGTCACGTTCGAATTACAGATATCTTGGGAAGGTATGGCACGCAAACAATTTTTTGATGAATTTTTCTCAAAAAAGAAAAGTATGGACGATCTAGTCAAACATTTAAAGCACACTGAACTCGAATTAAAGAAATCTGCGAAAACATTCCGTGAAGCGGATGAGAAAGCGTTTGATGATTTTAATCAGATGGACAAGCTATGGGACGCTTTTCAGCGAGGAAGCGGGAGAGCAGCAGAAGACACTATTTTTGATCCACTAAAAAAAGCATGGAACCAAACATCAGACTTTTTCGGACACTTAGTAGATGACCCAAAGGGCACATTCGAAGACGCAAAATATGGACTTAGGGACTTTGTGGAGAGTTCTATTGATGAAAAGAAAGAGGAATTTAAAGATACATACGAATTTATTGGCGATCTATGGAATGACCCTATTGGAACACTAAAATATGAGTGGGACGAGGAAATCCAAAAAATTTATGATATGCGAAACGTTTTGTCGGATTGGTATGTAAAGAACGTAGAATACGGAGATGCAGAAAGCTACACAGAAGCGATAGCATATGGGGCAACAACTCTTGCAATTGCTGCAGTTCTTACAAAAGGTGCCGGTGCTGTAGGTAATGGTGCGAGATGGGGAAAAAATTTGTCATCTATGTCCGAGTTTCAGTTAGGAAGTCGATTAGAGCCAGCATATATAGGGAATTCGTATCTACGTCGACCTGATATGGATTCTTTAGCCAAAGATACTTTTCAATACTCAATGGTGGGAATAGGTAAAGAATTTAGTCACTTGAAAAATTTAGAGAATTTTAAAGTAGGAACAAAAGAAAACGGCTTGAACCATGTTTTTCAAGGAGAGGTAACTAAGAAAGGTAAAGCAGTAGGATTCCATTATGAAGGAGCTGAAGAAAGTAAGGGGAAAATAATTGGAGAAGTAGAAGGGCCTAACGAACAGGGAATTTATCAGGCTAATGTTAATATTGATGGGAAACTAAAAAATGCTAAATCCACGTTTTTTCCAAAAGACTGGACAGAACAACAAGTAATCGATTCTATTAATGAAGCCTTTAATAATAAAGAGCTATACAAAGGAAACCGTTATATTGGAACTGACTCTAATGGTATAAAGATAGAAATGCAAATTAAAAACGGGAAAATTACATCAGCGTACCCTCTATATAAACCATAGAAAGGAAGGATTAATAATGAAATTAAAATATCCTTATAAAATTGAAATTTATAAAAAGTTTGATGATGTTCGATTAGAATTCGAAAATGAACAGGAGCCCCCAAATAATGAATTGATTTCTTTATTTTTAGGAAGTGATGTTCAACCATCAATCGGATCTGTTAAAGATACGATTGAAGAATTAGATTCTGTGCTTAGTGGTAAAAAAGAAAAATTCGAGTGTAGTTATAATGGGAGTTATATTGAAGCGGATAAATACCAAGTAATAATCGAAGAACTATTTCCTGATGATGAAGATAACCCAGTACAATGTACAGTTGAAACAATTGAATTAAGAAAATTAATGCTAATTTGGTATCGAGAAGTGGTTGAATATACATACGAACAAGGAAGAATAGATGCTGAGAAAAGAGAAAACACACTAAAGTGGACTAAAGAACAGGAATATATTGGTGCTATATTAGAGCAAGATTTAAAAGGTTGATAAAAATAAATTTGTCCAAAGCATTAAAATAAACCGTCCCTATGCACTGACCCTTGTCTATTTGACAGATGTCAGTGCATAAGAGCCGGTTCCCTTCATTATCTAATCCACTTCACATAAGACTCATCAAAATACATCCAACCGCCTTCTTTTAATCCGCCACCATTTACAAAAAACCAATTTTCATAGCGATAGTGTACGTCATATGCCCCAGCATTATTAATCTGTTCAACAACAGCATCACCAGTACTTGTACCTTTTCGAAGGTTTACACCAGTAGCATTTACCCATACAACACCTTTCGTTTTATCATCCTTGTTAATTAATATAACATCATCTCTCATCCAATTGTCAGTAGCTACCTTATACCAAAAATGAGCGCCATCATATGTATGACCTTCTCCTTTTGTAGCTGTACGCATAACAGGAGAATTTACATTAGGCTCTTTACGAATATTCGCTACATCAACAGTCGTTGTAAGGTATCCTAAAACTTCTTCTTATGGAGGAACAAATTGAGAATCATTCCCTATAAACCATTCTAGTGACTTATCGCCAATAAGTTTATTTACATCACAGTTACCAATTCCCTCTAATCTAAAACGCTTTTTAATAGATAAAATGCTTAAACAACTCACAACTACACAGTCCGACTTTTACGTATTTCACAGAAAAAGCTCTATTCTCCATTTGGAGAGTAGAGCCTTTTCAATTACAAGCGTACATGTTACTTCTTATTACGATCTGCATACACTGCCATCGCATCACACATAAACTTCGCTAACCCTTCACCGAATTGATCAATATTCTTTGTAAATCGTTCATCATCGACATACATTTGTCCTAAACCTTTAAACGCATCCAATGAGTAATGACCAAAATTCTGCAAATAGTTATACCATTCTTGAATTGCTTCTTGAGCCTGTTCTGATTCAGGTGAATCAGAACGAAGCGTTGCAAGCTTTCTATAAATCGCATTATATTCTTCTTGTTTCTCTTTCGTCATACTGCTCGCTGCTTTATTAGCCTTATCAACCGCTTCATTTCCCCACCTTTCACGCGCTTCTTGCTCATACGGATTTTGACTAAAATCAAACCCCTCAAATTTTTCTTTGTTTGTCATTTGAATTTCCCCTTTCGAGTGTTGAATCGTCTTATCAATTGTCGCAATCACTTTGTCTAATCTAGAGCGCTTCTCAATCAACATTTTACGATGCAAAACAAGTGCCTCTTGTCGATCAAATGAAGGATTATTGATAATTTCTTTAATTTTCTTTAAAGGGAAGCCAAGTTCTTTAAAAAATAGAATTTGTTGCAACGTCTCCAGATTATCATCGGAATAAAGGCGATAACCAGATTCGGTCGTCTCCTCTGGGGTTAATAACCCAATTTCATCATAATGATGCAGTGTGCGCACACTAATACCAACTAAATCTGCAACTTCTTTTACTTTCATTGTCATTGTTTTTTCCTCCCTTAATTCATACAATAAAGTATAACGTAACGTGAGAGTCAACATGGAAAGATAAAAATTTCTAAAGTCGCAGTTGCATATATATTTACTTCAAATGTAGATAATACACATGAAAACAAACTGTGATATTCCTTGTAGAAGGATTATATAAAGTGAAACTTTAATCAGTGGGGGTTTTCTTCATCCCCCACTGATTATTAGTTGAACCAATCGGGCTTTTACGGGCAGTTTATCTCTCGCCTAACTTCTTTGCTTTCGCTGAATTTTGAGGTGGGAGTATTACTGCCCGTTAATGCGGGATAAAAGAAGGTTGATAACATTGAATCAAAACAACATTGTAAATGTAAATATTTTATTAACGAGTGATATTCATGGTACGGTTTACCCGATACACTATCAAAATAATGAAAATGCAGAACTAGGACTAGCAAAGGTCGCAACGCGCATTGCACAGGAACGCATCCAGAATGATCATGTTCTCGTAATTGATAACGGTGATTTTATACAAGGAACTCCGTTTACTTATTACTACGCCAAATATATGCAGAATGAAGAAAATCCAATGTCGATTCTCGCCAATCATATCGGTTATGATGCAGCGATTATTGGAAATCATGAATTTAACTACGGAATGGACGTATTAAACAAAGCTGTTGCTCATGCAAATATGCCTTATTTAGCCGCTAATATTATAAATATACAAACAAGGAAACCTTACTTTGGAAAGCCATATATAATTAAACATATACATCCAGATATAAAAATTACTGTTTTAGGAGTAACAACGCATTACATTCCAAATTGGGAACAGCCTCATCATATTGAAGATGTAATATTCGAAAATGCACTCGAAACAACAAAGCAGTGGGTTTCCTATATTAAAGAGCATGAGCAACCACATTTACTCATTGTAGCCTACCACGGCGGTTTTGAACGTGACTTACAAACCGGAGAACCAACAGAGATTTTAACAGGGGAAAATCAAGGATATGCAATGTGTCAAGAAATTGAAGGAATTGATATTTTATTAACAGGGCATCAACATCGCTATATTGCTCATACAAAAGTAAATGGTGTAACTGTTCTACAAACTGGATCCAATGGCCGTTCATTAGGGAAAATCCATGTCACTTTAACAAAGAATCAAAATCAGTGGATGATTGAAGAATGTCATTCTGAATTATTACCTATTGAAAGTATTCCAGCAGATGAGAAGGTGCTTTCACTTGTGTCGACATATGAAGAGCGAACGCAAGAATGGTTAGATCAACCTATTGGCTCCATTGTTGGTGATATGTTGATTCACGATGCGATGCAAACTCGCTTACAAGATTGCGCCTTTATCGAATTTATAAATAAAGTACAGATGGATGTATCCGGAGTAGATATTTCATGTACAAGTCTGTTTCATAACGAATCTTCCGGCTTTCCAAACCAGATTACAATGAGAGATATTGTTTCGAATTATATTTATCCAAATACATTAAAAGTTGTTCGTGTTACAGGAAAAGATATAAAAGAGGCACTTGAGTTAACTGCTGAATATTTCTCGTTAGATACAGATGGAAATATCATTGTAAACCCTGCATATATAGAACCAAAACCGCAGCATTATAATTACGATATGTGGGAAGGCATTTCATACATATTAAACATTTCAAAACCAGTAGGGGAAAGAGTCGTTTCCCTCCAATATGAGGGGTCTTCTATTCACTTGCATCAAGAGTATGAAGTTGTCATGAACAATTATCGGGCAAGCGGTGGCGGAAATTATGCTATGTATCAAAATAAGCCCATTATAAAAGATATACCAATTGATATGTCTGAGCTCATTGCAAATTACATATTAGAACGAAAAACAATCGAAGCGACAACGAATCATAATTGGAAAGTTGTCACCTAACAAATTTTCCTATCAAACTAAAAAAAGATGGGCTGCGCCCATCTTTTAATTTAATTTTGCATTATTTTGTATTTTTAATTCTTTTAACTTCTTCGGCGTAATGTCTTTACCTTCTTCGTTAACAACTTTAATTGATTTCAATTCGTTTAACATATTTTGACGAAAACCTTTTAAATATTGTTCACGGAGCGATTGACGCTCACGTTGCTCTTCTTCTGTTAAACCTTCTGCTTTAGCTTTTTTCGCTAAGAAATTAATGCGTTCAATGAGTTCGTGACTTAGCATCTCGAATCCCCTTTCTACTACAAACTGATTATTATCATACAATAGTTACCCTTGTTTATCAAGCGATTGCTTCGTATACTCCACATAACGGCGATGGACCGTTGCTTTTGATACATCATGACCAAAACCACGGAGCGTTGCTGCAATTTCTTCAAATGTTAACTCATTGCGGCGCAGACGAACAATCTCTTCAATAGGTACTTCTTTTTTCTCACGCCCTGTGCTTAAATGTCGATTCTTTAAGTTTTTTTCGGGACGAAATCCATTTTCTACAGCTCTCTTCATTCCTCGTTTAATCTTTAAATTATGAATCTTTCTCTGATATTCCTCTACTATACCAATAATATCAAGAACCATTGAATCTGAATCAGAAAGCTGTAATTCGCCATTATGTGCATGTGTATATACTTTTACCTCTTCTTTATTCAAACAATGCATTAAGGCAATTTTCGCGTTCCCTCTTCCGAGACGCGTTTCATCTTGAATAAGGAGCACATCAACATGTTCATCACGAATGGTATCTAACACTTCCAAAATCCCATCCCGTTCTATGCTATATCCGCTCGCTTTCTCTTCTACTACTCTTACGACATTCATTTGATACTGCTTAGCTAAATGCAATAATTCATCTTTTTGGCGTACTAATGATGTTTCCTGTGCTTCTTTCGTCGTGCTCACACGTGCATAAATAATCGCATTCATTTCAACCCTCTTCTCTATCTCATTTTTTACATCTTAGTGTATCACAAATCCAGCTTTCGTTCGAACTTACGTTTGTAGAATGGTTTCTTGCATGTTATAATAAAAATAAGAAAATTTATAGAAAACGAGGTGTGAAAAATATGGAGAAGTTAACGAAACGGCAACAAGATATTCTTGACTTTATTAAACAAAAAGTACAAGAAAAAGGTTATCCACCTTCCGTACGCGAAATCGGTCAAGCAGTCGGCCTTGCTTCTAGCTCTACTGTGCACGGACATTTATCTCGCTTAGAGGAAAAAGGATACATTCGACGCGATCCAACAAAACCGAGAGCAATTGAAATTTTAGGAGACGACACTACTCAAACAGATACGCAACCAGTCGTTCACGTACCGATTGTCGGAAAAGTTACAGCTGGTTTACCAATTACAGCAGTTGAAAGTGTAGAAGAACATTTTCCACTTCCAGCGAATCTCGTTTCGGGTTCAGATCAAGTATTTATGTTACGCATTTCTGGAGACAGTATGATTGAAGCAGGAATTTTCGATGGAGACTTAGTTGTTGTTCGCCAGCAGCAATCTGCATACAATGGTGAAATCGTTGTAGCTTTAACAGACGATAATGAAGCTACGGTAAAACGTTTTTACAAAGAAAAAGATTATTTCCGCTTACAGCCAGAAAACTCTTCTTTAGAACCTATTATTTTAGATAACGTTTCTGTTATCGGAAAAGTAATTGGTGTATATCGTCATTTACATTAAAAAACAGACCAAATTTGGTCTGTTTTTTAATCCACCTCGATTTTTATAGAGCCCGCTGATGTTTTCCCTTTAATCTGCACCTTTCCGTTACCTAAAGTTATTTCTTTATTTTCTTTTCCAAAAATCTGTACCTCTCCGACATTAGCGGAGCCTTTCACAACAGCATCTTTCGGCATTTCCTTCAGCTTAATATTGACATCTCCCGCTGCCGAATCCGCCTCAACACTATACTCTGGATTATGCTGCACTATCTCTACACTTCCTGCTGCCGAATCTGCACGCACTTTTCCTTCTACTTTATGAAGAACAATATCTCCCGCACTAGATGACACTTTTACATTTTGCGCTTTTATTTCCTTCATTTTCACATCACCAGCTGCTGAATGCGCAGATATATTTCCACTTTGAATATTTTCTACACGAATCGTTCCCGCTGCTGTCTCTGCTTCAATTTTATTATATACACGTTCAGGCACAATAATTGTAAGGGTATCGTCTTTCAAATCAAATGAGAAAAACGAAAAATCAAATATATGTTTCTTTTTCATTTTCACTTCCACTTGCAGCATTTCACCGTTCTCATTTACATCTAATTTTCGCTTTTCCTGATCACTGCTATATCGAACCTCAAACAAATCAGTCTCACCTTTTTCAATGACAACATCTCCAACATCTGTGTCAACATGAATATTTTTAATTTGCTCATTTTTAAATTGTTTCTGTTCCAATTTCTTTGTTTCTACCGCTCCATTCGCAACTTTAATAAAAAAGGCTGAGCTTGTAATAAATAAACCGATTCCCCCAATCGCAATACAAACAAACGCAACCAATACAACTTTCCTCATCTTATCTACTCTCCTTTAATTACTTTTAAATTCCAATTAGCGTATTTAACAAATAGTACTTTAAACCAAATCGTACAATAATACGCACCAACCCCTAAAAGTAAACCAATGCCGAAGAGTATAATAGCGACAAATACATCAGATACAATAAAAATTTGGGCGAAAACTATTTTGATTAACAAAAGTAATGGTGATAATATACATGCAACACTCACTGTCCAAAGTGATAAAATAAGACTACCAATTGCTACTAACGGACCTAACATAATAACCAAATTTAAAAAACTAAGTCCAATAATTGCTACAATTGCTCTTGATACGTTAAAAATGGTTGGATTATGCTTCACTTGCTCTATACGATGAGACGCTAACGTTTCCTTAGCAATTACCTTAGGAGAACCAAGCGCTTTTATAATTTCTTCCTCTGTTTTCCCTTCTTCTATTCCAAATTGGAAATGTTCTCTATAATCATATAAAATATCGTTTCGTTCTTCTTCTCGTAGTTTTCTAAGATGTTCCGATAATTCTTGAAGAAATTTCTCTTTAGTCATCCCCTACACCTCTTCAATAATTTCTTGTACTCCCCTTGCAAAATCGCGCCACTCTGTCACAAGTGCATGAAGCTGAGTTACACCTTCATTAGTTAACTGATAATACTTACGCGGTGGCCCTTCCGAGGATTCTTTTAAATACGTCTGAAAGTACCCCTCTTTCGTTAGACGACGTAACAAAGGATACACTGATCCTTCTGATATGAAAAATTTATTTGAAATTTGCTGAACTAATTCATAGCCATAGCAATCTCGTTTCTTTACAAGCGCAAGAACACAAAGCTCCAATACCCCTTTTTTAAATTGAACATTCAAAAGTAATCCTCCTCTCCATCTAGTACTATTCAATGCAAGGTACCTTATTAATTATAATCTACCACTCAGTATTGAATAATACAAGGTACTGTTCCAATTTTTACAAATCAAAGCGAAGTTTTGGTTCACCGATGTCTTCTCCAACCTCTAACCAAACCACAATTATTGACATATAAAAGTTTTAAAGAGACTGTTTTTTATAAGGTGGTATTTTAATGATATACAATTGTTATCCAACCCCAACAATAGTTCCTTATCAATATGTTCCTTATTATATGGCACGTGAGACTCCATCTTTAACATATTCCTATCCACTTGTTCCAAATACACTTTCTCATTCACATTATGCGGAAACCATTCCTATCCTTCAAAGGAATCCGCCAGTTAGGGGGTCATGGACTCCTTTTTCATGGGTAGAAAAATACGCATATGCATTTGCAGGACCTTATAACAAGGCCGAAGTTGCTCTCACATTCGATGATGGTCCAGATCTCGTTTACACTCCTCAAGTATTAAATAAATTGAAAAAATATGGTGTAAAAGCGACATTTTTTCTATTGGGTGAAAATGCTGAGAGATATCCTGAAGTTGTAAAACGCATTGTTAACGAGGGGCATATTGTAGGAAACCATACTTATAATCATCCTAATTTAATAAAAATAGATGATAAGCAATATCATGAACAGCTGTTAAAAACGGAAAAAATATTACAAAAGCTAACTGGATACTCCCCTAAATTCTTCCGTCCTCCTTATGGGATTATAAATGAAAATCAGATGCAGTGGGCTACTGAACAGAACTTTATGACTATTCAATGGAGTGTAGATACATTAGATTGGAAAGGCTTAAATGCCCGGGAAATTACAAACAAAGTATTAGGAAATGCATTTCCTGGAAGTATTCTCTTACAACATACTGCACCTGGGGGGAATTTACAGGGGTCTGTAGACGCCCTCGATCAATTTATTCCTAACCTTACATCGAACGGAGCGCGATTCGTGACTCTCACACAAATGTTTAATACCTCAAAGCAAAGAAAATAAAATAGAAACCTTCATCAATAGGGAGCAAAATAGTTAAAAAGATGGTAAAGGCAAGATAGATTTGATAAACTTGGAGAAAAAAGCGAAAACTCCTCTCGTGTTTTGTCTAGTCAACAATTACGATACGGGATTTTCGCTTTTTTATAGTCTCTTATGAAAAATAATTTAATTCCTCTTAAGATTTGTGTTTATTTGGGTGCTACTATCCCTAAACACTAACTTCAACTTGATTTCCTAACAACTTACTAAACATACCACTTTCTTCTTTCGCCAATTGGATAAAGGCTCCTTTTTGAACGATTTTTCCCTTATCTAATACAATTACTTGATCAGCATTACGTATCGTTGATAAACGATGAGCAATCACGATAATGGTCATTTTTCCTTTTAATCTTTCTAGAGCAGATTGAATTTTTGCTTCGTTTTCCGTATCTAACGCACTTGTCGCTTCATCTAATACTAGAATTGAAGGTTTTCTTAAAATAGCTCTTGCAAGTACAAGTCGCTGTCTTTCTCCTCCAGAAAGCCTCACTCCGCGATCTCCAATAAGAGTATCAAGCCCGTGTGGTAGTCTTCGTACAAATTCAGCAGCAGCTGAAAATTCCAGCGACTCCCATATTTGTTCTTCACTTGCATTTGGTTCAACCATCAACAAATTTTCTCTTATGCTTGCATTGAATAAAAATGGATCCTGTGAAACATAGCTAATACATTTTCTGAATGATAATAAATTATCATTTGTGAGAGGGATTCCATCTATTAACACTTGTCCTTTTTCTGGCTGCATAAGTCCCATTAAAATATCAATTAGTGTACTTTTTCCAGCACCCGATTGTCCGACAATAGCAGTCATACAATTGGAGTTTATTTGGAAATTAATATTTTGAAGAGCATATAAAGATTCCTTCGAATTGTAACAGAAATAAATATCCCGACATTCAATCCCCTTATCTATAGACATTGGTTTTGCATCTTTATATTGTCGTTCTAAATCATGCAGTTCTGCGGCTCTGTGACAGTCTTCTTGTAATTCGATTAAAGACTTAAACGCAGGAACACTTGCAGCAAGTTGTTCCAGGTTAGACTGAATAGTTGTAAATCGCGGCCATAATCTAGAAAAAATAAGGATAATTAATATTAATTGTCCAGGCTGAGCTTGAAATAGTTTTACAGATGTAAAAATAAGAAATGCGATTAGAATAGACGATGTAACTTTATAAAAAAGTTGTGAGCTATTTTTCAATTTTATAAATGCCAATTGCTCTTGCTCTATCCTTTTGCACCAAGTATGCAACCATGTATATCTGGATTCTTCCAACATATTACTTTTAATATCTTTAACTCCATTAAAATAGTCTGTTATACCACCAAGATAACTTTTGGCTATCTCCGATGTTTGATTCCCTAACGTCCTTGACTTTTTTATAAAATGTCTAGAAAAATAAGCAAGTACTAAACCAGCGAATAGTACAAAAATTGTTATTTTTACAGATAGCCATAAGGCGATTCCGAACTGTATTATTGTAAAAACAAGTGCAGTTAACATCTGAAAAAATAAGTTTGTTCCATTTATAACGCGTCCTAATTCTTCAGTCATCGCATTGATAAGATCAGACTTCCTCTTTTTTATAAAAAAAGACCAATTTGCCTGTAATAAAGAACGATAAATTTCCAATCTTATATAGTTTGTAAAATTCATAAGAATTTTTGTATTGCGAAGAGCAAGATTTTGTTGCAAGAGGGACTGAGCTATTACCAAAAAGATATAAATGCCTAAAATAAGCAACAAACTTATTGTTTCAGGGATATTATGCAAAAATTTAAACATCTCTGGGACTGGGGTTGAACCACTATTTACCTTTACAACTCCACTGATACTTATCATAGGAATTAATAAAAGAATTCCTACCCCCTCTAAAAGACTGACCAAGGCCATTCCTAATAAATTTATATACAATATTTTCCCAGAAAAAGAATGTAACTTCTTTGCAAAATATAAGAGATGCTCCACTATTTTGTCCTCCTCATGTTAATTCGCGCTTTCTTATTTTTCTCCAGATGCATAAAATAGGACGTAAAGGAAAGTACAACATATGAAGTTGCTTAGGTAACGGCAATGTTTCAGCATCAATTGGATAAGGATAAAGGCAACTCATAATATATAAAAACTTTTGCTGATAAGACATTAATGAAAATAAATGCCGACTATGGTACATTGCTATATCTTCCGGAACAGGATCTGTATGTAAGTTTACCATTCTTTCCAAATAAAATACCGCTTCCTGCGCTAACATCTTCGGACGGTTACCAGATAACAATGGTTCCACTTCTTCAATTAATGGAGTCTTTAGTAACTGCGAAGTTAAAAACAATGCTTGACCACCTATATGAAAGTAATAATTTTTCTTCAATAACTTAATAGTTTTTTCCCAATCAAGTTTTTGCTTTACAATTTGATTAATGTCTACTAACCAACGTAGCCTTGACCAACCATGACGTGCACCATGAGAAACTAGAAATAAAAATAAATCCTCTCTACCTAAAATGTAAACAGGGGCACTAGTAAGAGAACTTATTCTCTTTCGATTCCATAGTTCCTCAAAATGTGGTTCCTTTCCTGGACCAGGATTTAATCTCCAATGAATTTCAATCTTAATGTTCTTCTGAGGATGAATATATGTTACATGATGATGTCTCCATTTCCAGTCGTTTAAAACGCTCTCAATATAATCATCTTTCACATAGCCAAGGTTCAATAAAAGTTCTTCCGCTCTATCGAGATGATGTAAAGGAATGAGAACATCCAAATCACTCGAAGTACGTAGAGAAATATCACCATAAAGATCATCAGCAAGTACAGGACCTTTTAATACAAGGAGACGAATTTCGTTTTGTGCAAACAATTTACTCATATGTTCCATTTCTGCACTTAAATGAAGCATTTGAAATGTATTCATCTTAAAATATTGATGTAAAGTTTGTATGACATGTACAGGAACCAAATTCCCATCCAATTCTTTCATCTTTGGATAAATGAACGAGTACACACGGTGATGAATTGTTAATTCGAGAAATTTATCCCAATCGATGTTTGCAAACCAAGCCTTATCGATTTCTTGTAGCTCCGCAGCAGTTTCTCTTTTCATAATTTCCAGCTGCAATTTGAGCTCCTTAGTCACACAATTTAAATCAAGCCCACAACTATTATGCATGATATTCTCCTTCAAGATTTTTTAACCAATTTTTCTAGCAAATTTATTTACTACAGTGAATCTCTTCATTTCTTCTGCTCCAGTAATATAAAAAGGACCACTACGCAACCATGCATGAGCAATCATATTTCCGTTCTCATCCTTCGCAGTTCCTAAATATAATGTACTCTCCATTTGTCGTCTCTCTAGCATTTTCATTCCAGCAATTGCCCTTACAAGACACTTACTTTCCCAAAAGGTATGACGGCTCATAATATGTATTGCTTCGGAAATATCTCTCAATACAAATTTATTAGACTCATTATAACTTAAAGATGTTTCATTCATAGGAACACCTAATGTAGGAGCAATCTTAGAGAATGGCCTACCTTTAAGAATACGAGCCCACCCCAAATAAATATAAGCCTCTATAAATAAAGACATTGTTTTCATATCTAGTGAAAGAAACGTTCGCATCTTTTTTATACTATTCATACACACTTCCCTACTTCTTATCTAGGATAAAATACTAGATTACTCGGCTGTCCCGTCTACGATTTCAACCAAAGCTTCATCTAACAAGAGTTCCAAAAAAGAAATAACTTGCTTTTCACATGTAGACTGATCAATCTCATATTCTTGCATTAATTCAGTAACCACTTTCGTAACCGATATGGGTTTCTCTATAAGCGCCCAAATAGTTCCACCTACTGCACCTAGATTGTAGTATTTCCCATTAGAAATACTTAACATTACTTTTTCTCCATCCATATCACTTACTATATTCCCTGGGACTTGTGCAATAAATTGATTTAATAAAATATCCTGTTTTTTCGACATCACTTATTCTCCTTTTTTTACAGTGTTTATTACTAGGTCTACTAGTTGCGGAGCACTAAATCCAGACAACGGTCGACATAATCGATAAACAGCAAGGTTGTTTATCATATTTGTAGAAATATGAAAGTGCCAGTCCATTAATCCTAAGCGTGGAATAAGAAAATTACGATAAGTTTGACGGAAAATGGTATGTAAACGCTCAAGTTTTTCTATTGGTTGTAATTCAACCATTTCATTCTCTGTCTTTACTAATTCAAATACACCTGCAAGTGGTACTGGCTTAGAAAAATAATGAGAAGAAACTGGAACACTGTATTTATTTTCTCTACCATATATTGATTTATATTGACTTTTATCCATACCAAAATTATCAAGACTTTCTTGCCATAACTTTTGCTGCGGATATGATGGTGTTACGATAGGAACATTATCATTAGAAAGAGATACAGGTATTACATCATCACTTAGAAGTTTATATCCTTTCTTCATGAACGCTGAAGCTAACGTCGACTTTCCAGCACCTGACTCACCTACAAAAGCATATGCTTTCCCATCAATTACTACAGCACTGCCATGCAGTGGAAGTATTTTTTTTTGCATCAATATTACACCCATACATGTTCCAAGAATATAGAGCCTCACCAAACTATCATCTGCACCATCGAGCGGGCAAACTGCTATCCTTTTTCCCGCTTGAGCGGAAAAAAAGCCCACATCAGGAACATAAAACATCACTTGATTATCTTTAACAACATGTTTAAATGGTGTATCTACTAATTCAGAGGAAAAACTTAACATATTATCAATTTGAATTTCAATGTCTATTGAAACCTCTTGTTCATTTATTCGATGTAATTCCGGCAAAGGAATCTCACTTGAAATTTTGAAATCAAAGGCTTTATACATTACCTTTTTTTCAGTTTCTAGCATTATTTTCACCCCAATATATCCATGGTTAAATTAAAGACCTTTATACAATATAAAAGTATAAAGGTCTTTTTAGCATATACGAACTTAAAAATAAGAACATTTTACATATTTTCATAGATATACATTCAGCAAGATAAATTGTATATGCTAATCCTTACTCAGCTAGTAAAACGGTTCCAAGTATCAGGATTTTTTGGATCAACAGGGTGACCAGGGTTGTATGCTTCATCAGTATATGGACCATAAACTGTTGAAGCCATTGTCATGTTAACATCAAGTACTTCTAATACAGGTTGTTGCCATTCCTTTTTCATATTCTCACCTCCTTTCAAGTAAATTGTTGAATAAATCGATAAACAATTAAGCTACGCATTAAAATCTTATAATCAGGATCGATTGCACGTTCTGAAAGTGGCCCCTCTTTAGCTTTTAGAAGAGCTCGATTTATTACTTCACCATCTAAAAATTCTAAAGCTTTTTGGTCTGTACTCATTCGCTCTAACTCTTCTATAAACATATTCCAGTGCGGGCTCATTCGATGAACCCAATCCGCTCCTTGTACACCCTGAATATTTTGATTTAATCGTACTTTATCAGGCAAATACTTTTCGGTAGATCTACGAATCAACGCACGATCCACACCGTTTTGTACATATTGCTCTTCTGGTACAGATAAACAATAACGAATCACACGTATGTCATTACTTGGATCGCGTTTCCATAATGAGTAATTCAATGATAATTTCGTTGCCACTGTATTACTTGCATTCCAATAAAACAACTCTTCAAAATGGCTTTTTCTTTGTTCAAATAAGTTCGTTGTAGAAGCCCATTCCGCTTCATCAATGCCATTTTCTCTAAGTTTATTAAACACATCCATCTTTTTCGCAAAATCTGGATTTATTATCATCGGAAATGTATACGGCGCACCTGATGAAAGCGCTTTATCAATAGACGGAAATGCCAATCTCGCAATGTATGGTAACCTCCGTAATCTAGCTCCACCTACATTTTTACTATATTGATGCAGTTCTTGACCTAGGCGAATCCACTTTAGCCTTTTTAAAAGAAGAGCATAATAATCCAGAGCTGATCCCCATGATATAGATAGATTTCCTCTTCCACCATTTAAAAGGACTCCAACTTCTTCCTTGTATCCTTCCTCAAACATACCTTTCAGCCAAAAAGAATTCTCAAAGAATTTATATGGCATCTCCATTATTTCGAGAAAATCCGTTATTTCAGAAAAAGGATCTCTTCCCTTAAAATCTAAATAATTATCTTTTATACCTCCTACATGTCGTACCGTTTCTTTAATAAGCGGTCGCTCATCCGGCATTAAATGTTTAGGTGTAAAATCCTCGAAATCATTTGGTGGTATGTAGCTAAATGTATGTAATGGTTTGTTTTCTTCACGTAAAGCTTTGGCAGCAAAGCTCACAATAGAACCCGAATCCAATCCTCCACTTAACTGTGCTCCAACTTGTCGGTAAGTTCGTAATCGGGATGTAACAGCCTTTTGAAAAACATCTTGAAATGCTTCTACATATTCTTCATTTGACTTTAAGCGTAGCTTTCTTTCTGAAACTAACGTACAATATCTAGAAAGCGTTACTTTATTCCCAACTACTGTAATGCTATGTGATGGTGGTACTTGTTCTATATTTTTATAAGGCGTTATAGTAGTATCGGCTACATCGACAATTCCACATATCGCCAAGTATTCAGCAAGCCACTGTTCATTTAATTGCTTTTGTACATAAGGTAATGATAGCAATGGTTGTATCGTCGTACAAAAAGCGAATTGCTGTTGATTACAACAATAATATAGCGTTCGGCCCCCAGAAAAGTCCCTTGCTCCAAATAATTTATGATTTTTTTCATCCCAAATCATAAAAGCAAAATCGCCTACCAAATATTTAGGGCTTTCTTCCCCCCATTTTTGATAGGAGAGCAAAATCAACTGACTATCTGTTATCCTTTTCCTATCAACATAATCAACTTGCAACCTCTCAAATAACTCCTCACGATTGTCGATAATAGCATCTGCTGTAATTGCCAATTTTCTTTCATTATCATAAAAGGGCAATTGTTCACCAACGGACTCTGGTGTGATCCATTGTGCATGACAGCCGAGGAAAACGTTTTCTTTGTGCCATATTTGAATATCATTAGCAGGATATTTTTGCAAATCCTTCATTAATCTAATACCATATTCAATTGGTATAGACTCATTGTTAAAATGTAAAATTCCAGTTATAGCACTCATTTTTTCCTCCCGTTATGCAACAAATAAGTAAAATCCAATCGGATAAAGTGACACGGTTATCAAAGAGGTTTTCTTCACCTATTTTCTCTGAATTTCTCAGAATCTGAAGGTAAAGGTTTCCGACCGTTAATACAGGATAAATTTCCGCCAGTTTATAATGAATCTTTATATCATTAATTCCATTCATTCTCTTTAAAGAACAATCCTATATTATTTTACAAAAATGACAGATAAGATCTGCGAATTGATTCTATACATATAATTTTTTTACATCACCATTTTGTTCTATAAAAAGAACAAAATGGTGATGTGAATTATTATCCCATTATACAATATCATTATAATAACAAGAATTTTTCAGTTTAAAAAGTTTTTTTTCTTAAAGTTATTTTATAGAGAATATTTATTTAAAAAGTATATTTTATCCATTTTTCAACCGTTTATATACAAGCTGAATTAAGATTATACATTTTACTATTTAAATAATTATATTTCTTTAAAGAAAACATTTAAGTTAATTTCTGTTCTGTATAACGAACTTGTTTTTATTTTATATAATGATATTCAGTTTGTAAATATCTTTTTATAAAATTTGAAATAAATTTAGTTAAAGCGACCTTCTTTCCGCCTTTTTCTTTGTAATTTAAACGATTATGATTTTTTTGGTTATTCAGAATATTTAGTTGTTTATCTCTTACATAATTTTTAGTCGATCTTCAAGATGTGAGGTATTACTGTCACGTTTTATAAAAACGCTTTCATTTTTAGATGAAATAAAACATATTATATATAGTTATCTGAATGATGGAGGTGAAAAGATAATTAGAATGCCACTGTTAACATCGTTACATACGTTGTGCAAAACATATGTACACCAACAACAAGTTTGTGTAATCATGGGGGTATTCTTCATTTCTCTATAAAGTCAGCACATTAGAAAATGAAGAGACATTAATCTTTGTATGTACAATTTCTAAATGAAGCTACATTACTTAACATATTGCATACTTTCTCTGCCTAATTTACCCCTGAATTCTGCCATTTAATAAAATCGATTAATATTTTATAATCCCCGAGCTTTTCTTTATTAATCCCTGCCTTTTTTAATTCATAAACAAAATCAACCCACTCTTTTTCAATCTGCTGTATTGTTTCTGTATTTGCATTCATTTCGAGTAATGTATTAAGATCTGCTTCTAATACTAATCCTATCTTTTCTAGCACCTGGATAGACGGATTCTGATTTATACTTCTTTCAATATTGCTTAAATAAGATTTTGAAATTCCAGCCTTCTCTGCTAATTCGGATAAAGTAAGTCCCCTTTTCTTTCGAATTTGATAAATATTTCTCCCAATCATCCGTTTACAGTCCCCCTTTATAAATGTTTCTTAGCCCTATTTTCTGCATCATATAATTCTCTATACAGGAAACGATAGAAATTCATTGTGACTTTATAACATGCAGATCATGTTGTTCTTCCTAGTTTTAACTAAGTATGTGACAGAAACAGGCCCTCCGATTTTATACATGGTCAGATGCTACCTCTCCCTTAAAAGAAACTTTCATGTTCATTTATCAATTAGTATTTATATATTCCTTACAATATCATTAAATCATAATAATCGAAATGTTTAAAGGTTAGTAATACAAAAAATTTACATATTATTCATTTCTTTGCACCTATACCATTTAATGAGGAGGTGCGATTCAGCACTATGTTTTCACTTTTAATACGTTCATATAAAAAGTGAAAGAGAATTTTCCATATAGTTATGTATACTTATAACTATATTCTCTATAGGGATTGCCTTGATATTCAATTAAAAGAAAAGTTCTATAAAAAATGTACATACCATAAAAAATAAAGTGAAACTTTAATCAGTGGGGGCTTTCTTCATCCCCCACTGATTATTAGTTGAACCAATCGGGCGCATGCCAGCAGTTTATCTCCCGCCTAACTTCTTCAGAAAAACGGAAGCGGCTCGCTCAGAATCGCAGGACGTTGGAGCACCCGACAGGGAGGCGCTTTTTGCCTCGTCCGAGGGGGCGAAACGACCGGAGATTCTAGTCGCTAGAGCTGGGCAACGCTTTTACTGAATTTTGAGGCGGGAGTATTACTGCCCACGAATAGCGGGATAAATCCATCTACTTCTTATCATATTTAAGCTTCTATCAAGTAAAAAAAGCCTTCTGAATTTACACATTTCATTCAGAAGACTCTTTCATTTTATAAAATATTTTTAATGCATTGAATAACCTTTTGTTGATCCGTCTCTGTCATGTTTGAACTAGAAGGAAGGCATATACCTGTTTTAAATAATTGTTCAGACACATTGTGATTTTCACTATGAGAATAATATTTCACTCCTTCAAAAACCGGTTGCATATGAAGGGGCTTCCACACAGGACGAGATTCGATATTCTCTTCGGCTAGTGCCTCCAATAACGTTTGAATAGATATCCCTGTTTCTTTTTCATCAATCGTTAAAGTTGTGAGCCAACGATTTGAATGAGTATTTTCTAATTCAGGCATAAAAGAAAATCCTTGTATATTAAATAATTCTTGGTAATATCGTTCAAATATTAATCTTCTAGCCTTCACTCTATCTTCTAACACCTCTAATTGAGCTCTTCCAATGCCAGCTAATATATTACTCATTCGATAATTATATCCCATCTCGCTATGCTGATAATGAGGTGCTACATCCCTTGCTTGAGTTGCAAAAAATCGCGCTTTCTCTAGCGCCTGGGCGTCATCAGAAATAAGCATTCCTCCACCAGAGGTTGTAATAATTTTGTTTCCATTAAATGAATAAATACCAAATTTTCCAAATGTACCACTAGCTTTTCCTTTATATGTAGAACCTAAAGATTCTGCTGCATCCTCAATAATAGGAACATTATATCGATTTGCTAGAGAACAGATTTCATCCATTTTTGCACTCTGTCCATATAAGTTAACTGTGATAATAGCTTTTGGCATTTTGTCTTCTTTTTGAGCATCAATTAACGCACGTTCTAAGGCCTGTGGCGACATATTCCATGTTTCTGGCTCTGAATCGATAAAGATTGGTTCTGCCCCTACGTAAACAATTGGATTAGCACTTGCTATGAAAGTAAGACTTGAGCAAAATACTTTATCTCCTTTTTGAACCCCTAATAACCGAAGAGCTAAATGAATAGCTGCAGTACCAGAACTAACTGCCGCTGCATCTTTCACTCCAACAAATGATGCGAGTTCTTTTTCAAAAGCGTCTACGTTTGGACCAAGAGGAGCAATCCAGTTTGTATCAAATGCATCTTGAATATATTTTTGTTCGTTACCACTCATGTGTGGAGTAGAGAGATAGATTCGTTTTTTCTGCTGTGTTATTACCATTTTTTTCACTCCTATTAGTTCAATTACTTTATTACTTTGGCAGGAATTCCAACGGCTGTACAATTAGAGGGAATGTCCTCTATAACAACCGCTCCCGCTCCAATAACCGACCATTCCCCAATTTTAACACTTGGAATTAAAGTAGCCGCTGCCCCTATATGTGTCCCTTCTCCGATAGTGACAGAGCCTGTAAGTGTGGCATGTGGAGAAATATGGACAAAATCACCTAGTACATTGTCATGTTCAACAACAGAACCCGTATTGATAATAGCATGATTACCAATTTGGGTATCAGCATTAATCACTGCCTGAGGCATAACAACTGTACCGTTTCCTATCTTAGCATTCGGACTTATAACGGCTGTTTTATGTATTAACGTGACATAATAATTGTCAGGAAGGTCCAATTTTTCGGAAATTTTTTTTCTAACTTTATTATTTCCTATTGCAATAACAAATTTTGCTTGATTAATTTTGTTAATCATTTCATATGCACTTGAAATCGGGCCGCAAAAAATATGATCTACTATAGTTAAATCTTTATATTGATCATCTAAATATCCAACGATTTCAAATCCCTTGTTTGACAAAATAATATCCTTTATAACTTTACTGTGACCACCTTGTCCAATCATTATAATTTTCATTTGTTATCTTCTCTCACAGTCTAATTCATCCCTCTAAAACGTTCTATTGTTACATGACCATCCTGATTTATTCCTTCTGATTTAAACACTTTTATTATTGTAAGAAATAATATTTTCATATCAAATAAAAAAGATTGATTATTTACATACCATACATCTAATTTAAATTTTTCTTCCCAGGTAATTGCGTTCCTCCCATTCACTTGTGCCCAGCCAGTAATTCCAGGTTTTACATCATGTCTTTTAGCTTGTTCACTAGTATATAAAGGTAAGTATTCCATTAACAATGGTCTCGGTCCTACTAAACTTATATCACCTTTCACAACATTTATTAATTGTGGCAATTCATCTAAACTATATTTCCTAAGAAACTTCCCAAAAGTAGTTAATCTCACTTGATCAGACAAGAGCTTCCCCTTATCATCTCTTTCATCAGTCATTGTGCGAAATTTGTAAACATGAAACGGTTTGCCATATAGTCCTGGACGTTGTTGTTTAAATATGATAGGTGATCCTAACTTCAATCTAACCAAAACGGCTACTACAAGAACGACAAAGGATAAGCATAATAACAAAAACAAAGAAATCAATAAATCAAAAGTTCGCTTCATTAATAATCATACTCCTATCCAAGATTTTTGCGAGCACCTTTTCACAGATCAATAGTATGAAAGGCTTTCGTTATATATAAACCTTTTTGATTTTTCAACATATAAATTGCCGCTATGCAGAAAAATAGAACCTATACTCATTTTCTCTCTTTTGTTTCAATTTGAATGTATCAGAAAAAGTGCTGATCACATCTACACATGACCAGATTCTATTTCATTTAAAAGAACGGTTTTATGTCAATTTTCAATTCGTATTTATATAAATTTCATTTCACAATAAATCTTAGAATCAATTTTTTATCTCTATTTATTTTTTAGATTTATAAATTATTTTGATGTATTCATAATCGAAATAAGGTATTGTTTAATTTCTTCTATTAAACGTTTTACTTCCACATTGTTTGACTCTTCACCTTTCATGTATATATACATGAGTATCTCTTTAAATTGCTGCTCAGTTATTCTTTCAGAAATGTTCATGTTTAAACCCTCTTTCGATAAATCTGTTTCCATATACAAATTCTTGCTATTTTAATTGAAATTTGTATTATTTTCTACTCTATTACCAAAAAATTTTTACTCACTTACATCCCTTTTAATATATAATTTTATTCCTCATAACCATTTGGATTATTAAATTGCCATCTCCATGAATCTTCACACATTTCTTCAATCCCTCTATTAGCACACCATCCTAACTCTAATTTAGCTTTTGCTGCATTCGCATAACAAATAGCTACATCACCCGGACGACGATCTGCAATTTTATAAGGAATTTTCCTACCGGATGCTTTTTCAAACGCAGTGGCCATCTCCAATACACTATAACCACATCCTGTTCCCAAATTATATGCTTCTACCCCTTGAGATTTCGATATCTTTTCAAGTGCTTTTAAATGTCCCATCGCAAGATCTGCAACATGTATATAATCCCTCACAGCTGTACCATCTTGTGTTGAATAGTCATTCCCGAAAACACTTAATTGACTTAGCTTTCCAACGGCCACTTGCGTAATATACGGAATAAGATTATTTGGAATGCCTTTTGGATCCTCTCCAATTCGCCCGCTTTTATGTGCTCCAATTGGATTGAAATAACGTAAAAGAGCAATGCTCCATTCATGATCAGACACATACAGATCATGTAATATTTCTTCAATTATTTGTTTTGTGCGCCCATAAGGATTCGTTGCCTTAAGTGAAAAATCCTCGGAAATCGGTACTTGTTCTACCATTCCATATACTGTTGCTGAAGAACTAAAGACCATATTCTTTACACCATGCTTTTTCATGACTTCACATAGTACAAGAGTGCCTGTAATATTATTATGATAATACCAAAGTGGTAACGTAACTGACTCTCCTACCGCCTTTAATCCTGCAAAATGAATAACCGCATCAATCTGATTTTCACCAAAAATGCGATCTAACCTCTCTTTATCTAATATATCTGCTTGATAAAATGTGAAATCTTTTCCTGTAATTTCACGAACACGTTTTAAAGCTTCTGGTTTACTATTTGAAAAATTGTCAACTACAATTATCTCATACCCCGCATTTAATAATTCTACACACGTATGAGTTCCGATATACCCTGCTCCGCCTGTTACTAAAATTTTCATATATTTTTCCTCCTTGTTATCAATATCCTTCTCCATACATTTTTTATTGAAAAGTGTTTAACTTTTACATTAGGTATAAAAAAACATCCCAGTTCGTTGTTGTATAATAACGAATTGAGATGATTTTTTAGTTTTGTTTCTTACTGACTAAACAAGCGATCTAAAACAATACATAAAATCTACAATTAATTAATAACCGTATTATCTACCAACCTAGTACTTGTATTTATATCAGTAGATACATTGTTAAATACACACCGTGCTATCGTTACCGCTTTGTCCTTCGTTAACCACCGCAAGCTAACTACTGTGTCTTCTAAATAACTATGTGCAATAACGGTAACTGTAGAACTATCTGATTTCTTGATAATTGAGTTTAAAAATGTACTGCGATTATTTACAACGTTTCCTTCAAAATTTATGCCCACGTTTTGAAATAAGCAGTTGTCGGCATTTATTTTCCTCGTATATTGGACATTATTAGAACCAAGTGATATATCTCCACCCATTCGACTAGTTTTTGCTCTTAAGAACTTGCCGTTACTTAAATTACAACATTCTATATCTGCAGCACCTTCTATCAAAGTTAATCCTTCTACTGTGATAGGTCGTCCGGCATAATTAGCAGGTGGCTTGATGTTAATGTCATAGTTCTTGACGATAATGTTCTTAAGAACCCCTCCTGTCAAAAGTACTGAGAAGTTTTGTGCTACAGTATTATCGCTTCGCCACTCTCTTTCAATAGTAATATCTGAGATATAGCATCTGCCATAATCATATCTACTTATATTGAATCCCACTTTTCCTGCATCTGTTATCGCTACTGATGGTCCATTTAATGTTTCAGACACTTGAAAACTCGTCGGTGTTACATTTACCGTATAATACAGCTTATCTACACTAATCCCAGTGGGAACTTTTCCAACCCATTGTTCGAAACATATCTTTGCACCATTTCCCATTCCATGCGGTGAACTATAAGTAAATGTCCTAGTAGTGACATTTATAGCAGGAGTTCCAAAGTAGCCATAAATACTCGAAGCGGAAAATGAGCCATTCTTTATTTGACAATTTGTAACGACCGCTCCCCTAATATCTTGTAACTTTATATTTCCGTTATTACAAACTATTCCATCGACAAAGTTATCTCCTTTAACAGTGAGTTCACATCCAATAAAAGTGTTATTGAGATATTTAATATACCAGTTATTCTGATATGAACTCACCCCACCAACATTAGAACCTTCAAATATGTTATTTTCTATAACTACATGAATACCATCAACGTTTACAAAATGCCCACGCGCATTGTTATAAATGTAATTATTATAAATATAAATTCTAGTGTTCAATTCAAGTCCTGATTGATTTAGTTCAGGTCGCCATGTTGGTATATTACTTTCAGACCACAAAGACTCAATATCTATGCCAAACATTGGGGCAGTTCCATCCACTGTAACGCCATCATCAGCCTTACCAATAAGGTAGATTTTGTTATCAAAAATGTAGGTATCATTTGAACTACCAAGAGTAATACCTTGTCTTCTGCAGTTGTGGATATCGCAGTTATGAATGTAAATATGCGATCCCATTTGTTCTTGCGTATAGTCAGCTGGATTCGATTTATATTCTAACCAGCCTGTGGAAACGGCATCGCCAGTACAATCACTTATTTCTACATGATCGATTTCAACTTGACTTGAACCTTTTATTTCTATCCCTTGTCCCCACTCATGTGTATAGTTCTGACTATCAACTTTTGCACTAATTTTTGCAATTTGAGCATCACTCATAGGTGATGATGTGATATCAATAACAAATATCATCTTATTGGCATCTTCTATCGGAGCAAACCAACCTCTTCCTGTTGGAGAAGTTGGAGCAAATTGTCCGTTTGTTCTGACTCCGACTAACGTACTAGTTGAAATGGTATCTTTATATTGATAAAAACTATATCCCGTTGCAATTACTTCAGGAATAGACCATAATCTAAAAGATTTTAGTAGTCCTGGATTTTCATACCGATCTACTATCTCACTACGGATAAAGTTCGGATTATTATTTAATGACCCGTCAGAGTTTACACCTCCCCTAACAAACTTTACACCTATTTGATATATATGCTCCTTTTTGTCTCCGACTATTTTCCCACCAGAAATCCTAACATTTTTATTGCCTTTAACGTCAAATATTCTATACCAGGGGGATGAGTTCGCTTCTAGCTGTAATACGCATCCATCAGCCATTTCAAAATGCATATTACTTTGCATAACAATACACGAAAATGATGTACTATCAATCTTTAACTTATATGTGCCAGATGGTAATATAACATGATTATACCCTTGAGACTTTGCCCAAATTACTGCTTGATTTATACCTAGTGTAGTAGAAACAGAATTCGTCCCATCATTTTTAATACTCCATCTATCTAGTTCTATTACATATACAACACTTGTGGCATTATCTGCGCTTGAAATTGAAAGCTTTTTAGGAATCCACTTTGATTTAACATCATCATAAGTTAATACATCACCATGGGCAGGAGACATATTTGTTAAATCAACATCACTCATATCCCCAAGATTAGCGTTTAAATAACTTGTCATATATTTACACCCTTTCTCTTTTATATATTATGCTTCTAGAGACTAAATAGATTGGGTGTATGAGTTATAATAAAAAAGGAAAAAACCATTTTATGAATTTTCCCTTTTCAACAAATTTATTAAACTAAAAAATCCTCTCTGAATATGTTCATCATTTTAACCTGTAATTGTCACTATAGTTAATATGAGATTCCTTTTCCTAATTTAAAACGCTTCAATAACTTGCCCACAATACTTTTAAAAACACCTGACAAATACTTAAACTCATCTGTCTTACGAAAAATAAGCACATACATTATATTGGGCACTATTAGACAAACAATGCCTTTTAAAACTAAACCTAACCAACCATCTAACGCTATAAAGTTACTTATAAATTTCGTTATTAGATAGGTCACTATACATAAAACTACATAATACGAGTACGTTTTATAATAATTAATAATAGGTTTGTCAAACACTTTTTTATACACTAAATAAGGAGTAACCCAGAATGGAACAGTTAATACACTAATAAGTGTTCCTATAAAAACCCCTACTATACCTATATACTGAACTAAAATAATAGATATAATAAGGTTCACAGCAGCTTGAAACAAGGGAGCGTATCTATCCTCTTGAAAAATTCCTGCTGTAGTCTTCACTGTGGTTATCGCATTTCTCATTCCTCTTTCATAGAAGATCGCTATTAATACATATAATATCCCTTCACTCATTAAGAATTTTGGACCTATCCATAAAGTAATAAAGGGCTCTATAGTAATACACAACAGTATGCTGAAAAACGAATATAACCAAAAATTGAGGAATGTATAGACTTTATAAATACTATAAATTTTTTCTACACTCTCTTTTGCGACTAAATTTCCTACACTATGATAAATATTATTAAACACCTGATAGGTAAAGGTTCTACAAATCTCAATTAACATATTGTAGTTGGAATATAGTCCAACCGCTGCTACACTCACAAACGATGAAATGATAATATTATCTGTTCCTAATACTAGGTAATTCCCTATATTTTGTAGAACAATCGCTTTTACATTTTTTACAATACTATTTTTCGTTTCGCTATCTAGTTTACTAGTCACTTTTTCTTTTAGAAATGGATACAATTTACTTACTATAACTGCTAGAAGGATACTTGTAGTTATGGTAATAATACTATCTATAATTAGATAAAGAATGTAATTTTTTGTAAAATGCAATACTCCTATCTTAAGACTAGTGGATATAATGGAGGATACAGAATATACCCCTGTTACAACATACCCTTTCTGACAAACACTTAAAAACGAACTTCTATGTGAGTACAAATACGGTGCAACTGTATTCAGTAAAAATATTGCATAAATGAGATGAATATTTTCAACATTCGAATTTTTAACGAAATAACCTAGAAAAGGCATTAATGCGAGCCCTAGCAACAATACTATTAAGGCAATTACCAAGTATGCATTTCGATACAAGCGCATAAGCATATTTATTTTCTTCTGATCATTCTCGGCTACTGGTTTGTAAAGACTGTACATTATACTAGAACCTATTCCTGCCTCTGCTAAAGACAGCATAGAAAGTATATTAGTAAGTAATCCATTTATTCCTAGGTACTCGACTCCTAAACTATTAATGAACACAGTTCTTGAAATAAAGCTTAATGCCGTAATAATGATCTGATTACCAAGACCAGCAGATATATTAATTATCGAACTTTTTACTCTCATATTTTAAAACCTACTCATTATGATTTTCTTACATTTAACTAAGAATATAGAAAAGATTAAAGTAACAGGTTGAATCTCTAAGTATTCTGCAGCCTGCCTCAATTTAAAATTAGATTTTACAAAATCATAGTATAAATTATAATAAGATAATCTGCCTTTTAAGTTACATTCATAAAACTTAATTTGTTGTTTTATATAATACGCTGTACCTTTAGGACTTTTAGCAAATATCTCTTTCATATTATTCGTTAAGCCATCCTCGAGATAATCGCATATATAAATAGTTTTATTAAACCACCTTATTTTATATCCATCATGGGCCATTTTCTCCCACACTGTAGCCTCTGATATAAATTTCTCTCCTTCAAATTCATGAAACTTATATTTTCTAAGTATGTTCGTATAAAAGACTTCTGCTTTATCACCGGTTATATTATATTTTGTACGTTCAAGTGAAGTTGCATCCAAATAATCACCTTCAAATGTTGTTCCTAAAAACTCATTCGCTTGCTTTCCTCGATTACCAGATACACCACAAAATAGTTCTTTATTTTCCAAGTTTCGTTCCCAATTGTCTATACTTTCTAATGCATCTTTTGTAAGATAATCATCAGAATCTACAATGAAAAACAATTCTCCTTCTGCTAAGTCAGTAGCTTTATTAATCGCTCTATGTTTTCCACCATTTTCAATTTTATAATACCTTATGGGGAATGGATTTTTCTCTACTGTCCACAGTCTAAATAACTCTTCCGTGTTGTCACTTGAGCCATCATCAATAACTAACCATTCAAACTCCGTATATGTTTGTTCTTGTAATGATCTGTACAATTTTTCTATAATATAGCCTCTGTTGTATGCTGGAGTGAATACTGTTATTCTCATTTAACCCTCCCATTTTTACTGATCATAATTTTTTCTTTTCATCTATTTACAATAATGATTGAAAAATAAGCCCTTAGTTAAGGACTTATTTTGATAAAGGTACTTGTATTTTATGCGTTTGTTTTCGGAAACCAAAACGAATTTTCTTACGTAATGGCTCTTCGTAAAATTGATAAATGATTGAACTGAATAATAAAGAAATTATTAAACAAATCAAAAAGTTATACGTATTTGCTAAATGAAGAAAATTTAAATATCGAATCACTAATTGATGGATCATATAGAATGAGAAACTAATTTCACCCAAATAAACAAAAAACCTTTGTGATAATATTTTTGAAATCATACCACCTTGAAATGCAAAGATGAAAATTAACAAACACCATAATGGAACAAAATACACACCGCGAACGATTCCTACACCTAAGTTTACCGAATACAATAATAAGACTATGAATAACAATAAACATAGTAGTTCTAAAACGGTGAATATAGTCTTGTTTAAATGTACTTTGTTGGCTTTTTCAATATAAATTAATCCTAAAAGCACCCCTGTTGAAAATTCGAAAAACCTAACTACCGGAAAGATATGTAGTAACCAAATGTAAAATGAATTATCTACATCTAAATAATTATTTAATAGAAATAACACGCCCCACACTATCCAAAATATCAATACAGATTTAACTATATTTTTGTTAACTTTAAGTTTTGTAAATATCCATAGCAGAAAAGGAAACATAACATAAAAGAACGCTTCAACTGATAGCGTCCATGAAACACCATTAAAATTAAAATAAGTACCTTGACTTGGAAAAAAACTTTGTAACAATAGCAAATTGATAATTGACATAAAAGTAAGTTTTACAAAATATAAACCATTGGGGTGAAAGTATAAAATAACCAACGGCACAGAGAGCAAAAACGTCAATATATGAACCGGATATACTCTTGAAAATCTTGCTTTATAAAACTTTTTGATATTGTTTTTATTGATTTCTATAAACTTAGAATGGTAGTTATAGGCTAATATAAAGCCAGATAAAACAAAGAAAAACTGAACACCCGCTGAACCTAATTGGTACTGGCTGAACACCTGCATATGGAATAAGAACACCATTAATGCAGCAATAAATCTAAATGAGGTTAAAGAATTTAACAAATAAATTCCTCCTTTTTTCATTCTCCAAAAACAATTTATTTGAATTCTCTAACGAGCCATTACCTTTGTTAATTGGATATTTCTTATACAAATATAAGTAAAAGCTTATCTCTTACCTACATATAAATTGATTAATCTCATACAAAACCCTTGCGTAAACGGCAGTATATTAAACAACATCGAATATACTCCTATGTCTTTTGTGTCTCCTTGTGAAAAGTCAACTGCTCCGTTTCTCCTTGTAACTTTCATCAAATGATTTATAGCTTTATCTGTACCATTTAAACATTCTTTCGAAATCTCATCTATTTTTGAAGCGTTTAGCAGAAACCAGCCTAATGTAGCTGTAGCAGACGAATCCGGCCTACATTCATTCCTTGTTACAGTCCAATTCCAGCTTCCATTCTCTTGTTGAAAGTTCAAAGCAGCTTTTGCAAATTTCTTTACACTTTCCTCTAAAACAATTTTATATTGATTATCTTGCGGTAATTCACTCCATGCATCTATAAGGCCTATAGCAAACCACCCAAGACCTCTTCCCCATCCATATAATCCAAGAGGAACTTTATTCTCTATTTTATATACATGACTCGGGATATAATGCTTGTCTAACATTCCATACTGCTCATACTCTTTAATTTGCTTTACTGCTAAATCCACGCACTCTTTTTTATTATATTTAATGCCGTAAGCCACTAAAAATGGACATATAAAGCCGATAGTATCTACATACCTATAACTTTTCATATACTTTCTATACTCTACTGATCCATCTTCACCTATATGCTCTTTTATCATTTCCCAAACAGAGTCCAATGCTTTCTTATACTTATCGGTCTCTATAAAATCTACCTTCATAATAGAATATGCTAGTATAGCCCCATCTACATACTTTGGTTCTTCTATCCATTGACCATTACTATCAAATTTTGCATTCAAAAATTTCACAACTGCTTTTTTTACTTCCTGATCATCATGATTTTTTAAGTACTCAGATAGTCCTAAAACTAATGATGCTTCTTGCCAATGTTGTATCGTACTTTTTGTATAGTTTTTCTTTAGCATATCTATTACGACTAATCTTGTATTATCTGTTACTTTTATTTTTGGTACATGTAATAAAAATTTAGACCCTTTATTCGTGATAGCTTTATTCCATAAAGACTTATCATCGTATCTTCCCATATGAATTCTTAGTACCCAGTCTTTTAATAAAGGTACTAAGTCTATAGCCATCGTTATTAAAAGAATAATAATTATCGTGTAACACAAAATTTGAAATATCATCTCTATAAAGCCCTTTCAATATAGAAATAGTTTAGTTTACTTAACATATCCTATAGTATTCTTCAACTCTTCAGCCATCTTATTACCCATGTCTAGCGTTATATTACCACCTATTGTCCAATCATTATCATATACATGAGCAGTTTCCATATTTAATCTGTGCTTGTTTATATAATCTTCAGTTTTCCCGATTATTCTTGCTGGATTACCGCCAACTATAGACCCTTCAGGTACCGATTTAGTTACGATACTACCTGCAGCTACAATAGCATTCTTCCCTATTGTCACTCCGGGCATAATTAAGGCCCTTGCTCCTATAAATGCATTGTTTTCTATTTTTATTTTTGCTATTTTTGTATAATCTAAATACCGTTTCGTACTAGCGTCATGTGCAAGAAGATATACTTGTGGTGCAAACGTAACGTTATCACCAATTTCTATTAACCAGCAATGTGCATAATCGATTGTGCTCCCAGCTAACCCGGAACAATTTTTCCCTACCTTCATACCTCGTTGCAAACATGCTTCTACTGTTAGCTCTTCACGGGATAGCATTCCTAATCTTATCATTAACGACTTTTTTATTCGATTAAACATTGTTACCCCCATAATTATATTTTACTATTTATTAATTTGTACAAATTACCAATTTCATCTTCTGTTCCTAATTCCTCTTCTGTAAGACTATTAATAAACTTCCTTCTCAACATTTCATCATTTATTAATTTTTCAAGATGATCAGCTACTGAGATAGAATCCATTTCTGCAATCAATCCATCAATATGATTTTTTATATGATTATCAGCTGTTTCGAAATTAGTAATTACTATTGGTTTTGCCAATATTTTCGCTTCATCTATAGAAATTGATTTGCCTTCATATCTCGAGGTTTGTATATATATATCTGATTGTCTTATATAAGGATATGGATTTTCTTTTAAACCTAATAGTATTATTCTTTCTTCTAACTTTCTTTCTTTTATACTTCTTTCCAATTCTTTTCTTACATTACCTTCTCCAATTAAATACCACTTAATATCGTACCCTTTTTTAACAAGCCTATCGACTGCCTCTAAGGAAATATCTAATCCCTTTTCTTTCGCCAATCTGCCTACAGAAATTAATGATATACTTTTGTCACCTTCTGTTTTAAACTCTACCTGCTCTAATGACATTTTCCTTATCATTTTTGAAGAAACTATATTGTGTATACATACAAATTTTTCTTCATATTCAGGAAAGTTACTTTTTAGAATATTCACTAATTCTTCCGATACAGTAACGATGTAATCTAATTGACCGAAATAAACTTTCTCTTTTCTAAAATCAATGCCTAACTTATTATAATCTGTATGTATCCATCCAATTTTTCTGTTTGCTTTTACCTTATCAACACAAAAATATATAGGGTTTTTTTCTTGAAACCCTATAACTGCATCGTACTCTTTATTAATTTCGTCTATCGATCTCGACATGTATTTCCATACTTTTTGTTCGATGATAGCTCCATTATTTTCTGTTTTAGCTAAATATCCTAATACCATTCTATAAAAAGATGTTTTAAAATCTCTTTTTTTAATTAACTCCATTAATGATTTTTTTATAGGCATATCAAAATATTTATAGTTCATAGGCCCCTGTAGTAAACGAACTTCTTTTGGTAGCTTATTTATAAATATTCCTTCATGTTTAAATAAAAACAAATCGACATTGTATAAAGAATAATCTATCGTTTCTAACAAGGATATTAGCGATTTCTCAGCCCCACCACATGTTAAATTATTCATTACAAATAATAATTTTTTTTTCATGAATGCCACCCACTAAAAAGTCTCATACAGCTTATTTATTTCTCCTTCTGTTCCTAATTTCAATTGGGATAAGTTATATTCTAATTGTTCTCTTAAGCCTCTATCTTTTACAAGCTTTTCAACCCCATTTGCAACAGCATCTGCATCCATATCTACAATTAGGCCGTCTATGCCATCATTTATCTGATCTTTTGCTGTACTAAAATTAGTTACAATTATAGGTTTGTTTAATATTTTTGCTTCATCTATTGCGATAGACTTTCCTTCAAATCTAGATGTTTGTATATATATATCGGCTTGCTTTATATATGGATATGGATTGGACTTTAAGCCTAATAAACGAAAAGTTCCTTCTAATTTATTTTCTTTAATTAAATTAGTTAGTTTCTCCCTCTCTTCTCCTTCACCGATAATATTCCATTTTATGTTATATCCTCTGTCTATTAGTTTTTTACAAGATTCTATAGCCAACTCAAAACCTTTCTGATAATGTAATCTTCCTATAGAAAGAAGTACAATTTCATTTTCCTTCCTATCATACACATCAGTGTTACTTTGATTTGCCATTTTATTTATCATTGTCGGTGAAACGATATTATATATAACCCCTACTTTATTCTTTTGGCTTGGGAACCTATTCTTCAATGTATTTGCGCATTCTTCCGAAACAGTAACGATATGGTCTAATTTTTTAAAATAATCAATATCAAAATTTGGATCCATACCTAATTTGTCATAATCAATATGAACCCATCCTATTTTTTTAAAAGCATATACTTTATCTACACAAAAATATGTAGAAGTTTTTTCTAAAAATCCGATTGCAACATCATATGTTTTAGGGATATTATCCAAGGATTTAGAAAAATATTTCCAGTTATATTGTTCTCTTATTGATATATTTCTAGCATTTCTATTTCTTATAGAGAACATAACTCGGTTATATGCTAGTGTCATTTTACCTTTTACAATAAGCTGCTTAACAGATTTAAATAATGGTAAAGTAAATAAGTGATAAGTTTCTGGAAGTGATAGAATTTGTACCTCTTTTGGTACAAATTCCATAAACATTCCATCATGTTTTAATAAAAACAAATCAACATTATATAAATTGTAATCTATTTGAGATAATAAATTCACTAAACTCTTTTCTCCACCAGCAGCTGTTAAGCTAGGTATAACAAATAACAAATTCTTTTTCATTGATACACCTCACTAAACTAGTTCAGTTAAATATTCTACTGCTTTATACGACATCTTCTTTATATTAGGGATAGATTTCTGTAATGTTTGTCTCAATTGTATTTCTTCGCTTACCATTTCATCAAATTTAGCCTTTAATTTCTCACTGCTTGATATCTCTTCTAACCCTAAAACTAATTTTTCTTCTCCAAATATATCTTTCGATATTCCTTTTGACTTTATGCTATACCCTAACACCATAGTCGGAACACAATTTGAATAAGCTGCTATAGTCGCATGTGTTCTAGCTCCTATGAAGAATCTCATTCTAGCAATATATCCCTTATATTGTATTGCATTTAAATCATTTGGAAGTATGATTACTCGCCCAGTATTTTTGAATTCCTCATAATATTTATATAAAACTTCATAATCGTTATTTCCATCCATTATTACATGAGGTGTAAGAGCAATTGTTGAATCTGTAGTATTTAATATATGATTTATTAATTCTCTCACTGCAGCTTGGGAATCTTTATTTCTCTCCCATACAAGTGGGCTAAAGTTTAATCCAACTGTATTTCCTTCTTGCCATCCCTTAGGAAGGTCTAGTTCCTCTTTGGCCATAGTAAATGCCGGATCAGCACATAATTTAACATTATTGAGCCCCTTACTTTTTAACATATTATAAGTAAGGCTTTCACGAGCTAGTATTGCATCAAACAACTTTAAGTCTTCTAATTTTTTCTCAGACATGTCCTCTTCACCGATAGAACATCCCCATAAAACTAATTTTTTCCCTTGTGCCTTTACTCTTCTATCTATCTCATACAATGCGGGCTGCTCTCCATAACAATAGTTGTCCCCACCTATAGATAAGCATACATCTACATCTTTTATACGTTTAATAATGTTATTTTCCATTTTAGCTAATGCATAAGATTCATCATTCAAAAACTTTACTTTAAGTAAAGCCATCCACCAATCATAAGAATACTTCTTTATACTACTGCTAGAACCTTCATATATTTCATCCAATTGGGGAATTATCTTGTCCGTTTCTGGTTTACTTGATACTAAGTACACTTTTGTATCATCTATTTTTTCTTTTATAATATTCGTAGAAGAACGAACGATTGCTTCGCATCCTCTATTTAAACTGCCTCCATGGGCAAACATCATAATTTTCATTTTAAACTCTCCCAATATTATTTACTTCGAAATCTACTGTAAGCAACTGCACAATATAGTCCGATTGTTAACTTTTTTCTCATCATGTTTATTACAGCTTTTTCATATCTTCCTAATTCACTGTAATTTTCGCTACAATAAACAGGTAATGCCTCTTGTACATGTTTATTTCGAATCATATTTTTTACATATCTATACCTCGTACTAAAACTTACCTTTTTAGATGGAGTAAAATAAATATATATATAAGACATTACACTGTTTATAAATTTTATTGATTTTAGCTGATGGGCCCTTACTTTGTCGACCTTATCAGTATATGTTTGTGGCAAGTCCATGTTATACACTTCCATAGCCCTCTTAAAATAATCTTTTTCTACTATATTTCTAGTAGCACTACCAGTTACCTCTCTATAATGGTATCCAGCATAATTTATATATTTCATACTAGTTGCATTACTAAAGAATTCGATATTAAACATACCGTCTTCTCCTAACGCAACTTTCTCTGGAAATTTCACATCATTTTCATTTATTATTTTGGTTTTATAAATTTTATTCACAGCAGTATTTAAATGATCTGTCTTAAGAAAATAAGGCAATAGCTCTTGATCTATATATTCTTTTTTAAGAACAGTATCTACTGGAAATGGATATTTTATTGCTACCTTATGTCCGTCCATTTCGCCGTTAATATTTGATATAACTACGTCACAATCAACTTGCTTTGCAGAGTTATATAATATTTCATACATATCTCTCTCTATGTAATCATCAGCATCAACAAATCCAACATATTCCCCAGTCGCTACACTCAATCCTTTATTCCTTGCAATACTTACACCCTGATTTTCTTGATTTATAAGTATTATTCTACGATCTAGTTCTTTATAACTCTCAATAACTTCGCTACTATTGTCCGTCGAACCATCATTAATAAATATAAATTCACATTGCTCTAGTGTTTGATTTAAAAGTGATTCCACACACTGTGTAATATATTTTCCTGCATTATAAACCGGTATTATTACACTTACTTTTATGCTCATGCCTAAATCCCGCCTCTACCAGGAAACCCTGCATTATAATAACCAATTATTATCTCCTAAATAATTTGTTTTAGGTTTCTATAATTTTATATAATTTATTTAACTCATAGCTATTACTATAATCTCTACCTTTTAGATGATGAATCAATGTATTTCTGAGCTTATCATCTTTATATAGAGTTTCAATTCCTTTAACTAATCCCTCAATACTTGAATCACATGTTATACCTTCTACTCCATCTTCCAACTGACTACCTGCAGTAGGATAATTCGTAATCAATATAGGTTTCTCAAGTATTTTAGCCTCTGTAACCGTAACTGCTTTTCCCTCGTATCTAGACGGCTGCACGTATAAATCGCATGCTTTCATATATGGATATGGATTGGCTTGCTTGCCTAATAGTATAAAACTATCTTCTAAATTATTCTTTTCTATAAGTTCTTTAAGAGTAGTTTCATCTGAGCCATATCCTATCACATACCACTTTATATTATTAAATCCTTTGTCATGCAAAATTTTAAGTGCTTTTATAGCACGATCAAACCCTTTTGCGTAGGACAATCTTCCAACCGATACGATATTAAAAGTGCAATTATCTTCCTTATTAAAATCTACAACATTATCAGCCATTTTCCGAATAAACTCTGGTGAAGTAATATTTTCTATAAGCAAGATTTTCTCTTTCAGTGATGGGTATACAGTCAAGAACGTTTTTGTACATTCATCCGATATAGATGCAATATAGTCATACTTATTCCACATAGCAAGATCTATTTCATTATCAATTTCTAGCGTACTGTAATCTGTATGGATCCAAGCTACTTTTTTATCAGCATTTACATTATCAGCTAAAATATCGTGTGGCCATGCATAACTAATTGCAAAGTCATACTTTTTTTTCTGTTTAGGCAAGAAATGTGATACATATTTTGAAACAAGCTGCATCTGAATGTATCCTGATCCTTCTTTAAATTGCTTTTGTTTTGATTTCCTGCCTGCGATATACTTGCTTACTATTCTTATAAATGGTGCTAAAAAATAGCCTTCTTGTATGCATTGTCTAATAGATTTTCTAAATACAGTGTATTTACCTATTTGCGGTAACACATTAACCTTATTAGGAATTAAATGTATGAAATCTCCTGTGTGATTTAATATAAGTAAATCTACGTTATATTTGTCATAGTCAAAGGTCTCTAACATATTAATTAGGCTTCTTTCCGCACCGCCGATTTCCATATCATAAATAGAAATTAAAATATTCTTTTTCATGTAATTCCCCGCGTTCATATTTTGTTCTTGATTTAAGTGAAATCATTATACATTATGAAAGTATATAGACGACACTTTCACATGAACCGCTTCAACTAGTGCGATTGATACATACGTTTTCTCGTTTATTTACAAACAGCGTATTTGAAGGAATATCTCCTTTTACAACACTGCCAGCGGCTATCACAGTATTATCGCCAATAAACGTATCTCTCAATATAACTACATTAGAACCAATCCAAACATTCTCTCCTATCTTTACTTCACCCTTTATTAAATGACTATCTTCAATGTTCTTATAATTATGATCATGGTCATTAATACTTACATTAGGAGCTATCTTTGTGTTTTTTCCAATTGATATTTTATTGATACAATTAATGTTACAGTTATCATTAATAAATACTTTCTCGCCTATATTTAGTACCCCATTAAAATCAATACGAATACTCGTATTTCTTCTGACAAACACAAATTTTCCAATATTGATTTTTGAATGCTTATTAAAAATCTCTATCCTACTTTTTGTTTGAAGTGCAAAGATTGAGCAATTTATATTACGGAAGTATATTAACTTATAGAAAGCGCCTCTTAATACACCGATTAAATGTGAAATATTCATCAACACTGCAAAATATAACCCTCTGTTACGACTTTCTGTAACTAGCGTCTGGAATATTTTTTTAAATATATTAATCATGCATTTTCTCCTTAAAAACTTCTTTTCGCCCCGCACGTTGCCTTAACTTAGCAATATTATCTCCACCTATAATTTTTGCTAAAATTAATTTTATTTTACCCTTCACCCGCGCTTTAGCTGGTAACCAACTCTTATGAAAATGATGCATGGCATATGTATTTTCCGTTATAAATTTTCTACAATTAATATAGTCATATGGTGAAAAATATGTTTGTGGATAGAAGGTTCCTATCCCTTCTATTTCCTGATACTCTCCATCTGTTTTTAAACCTAAATTTTTTAATATCTCTGTCACAATAGCCACATTCGTCAAATCATCGTAAGTACCATCCTCTTTAATGAAACCCTTTTCTTCGTATGAATCTAGGAATGTTTTTATAAGCTTATTTCCTTTAGCCGCTCCTATTGTGCTTGTAGCTATGTAATTTTCTTGTTCAAATCCCCAAAATGAATCATGATGCAATAGATTATTAAAAGATTTAAATACTTCCACATCAGTATCCAAATAAATACCGCCATAATAATATAAAGCATGTACTCTAACATAATCACTTACAAATGCAAACTTACCAGATTTGTATGCCTCTGTTACATATGAATTACAGCTTATATCAAAATTATCTTCATTCCATTCTATTATTTCATAGTCTGGGAGATTCTTTTTCCAACTCTCTATACATCTTTTGACAATATCAGGTTTTTCATTTCCTCCAAACCAGCAATAATGTATAGTCCTGGGTATTTTTTCAAGTTTTTTCACTTTAAAGCCTCCTCTTTAAAGTAGGAAGTCCCCTTTTTATGCTATATTCGTTATACTTATTCGAATATAGTTCTAAAGTTTTATAAAGTCACTTCCATATCCAACGCCTGCAAGGCTTACTACACATTCATAGTAGTAATACATAATATAGAATAATAAAATACCATAATAAATAAGCTTTTGATCTTTTTCCCTAAATAATTTTACAACCCAAGAAATTAATATAAGTTGATACAATCCAAAATAAATAGAAAATCTAGCAAATATCCAGTTTTGTGTTGAAATAATCATAAAGACAAGCCCTAATATAGACATATTTACAACAGCATCACTTTGAGGAAACAACTCTCTTAATCTATCTTTTCCTAAGTAAGCGAGAATAATTGGTACGGCATAAACAATAACCCTAAGTATATTTGCACCGCCCTCAGAAAAGTTTTTGTACTCACTATATTGACTATTTTCTATAACCGCAAATAAAGCATCCATAAATTGATTAAATCCTATTACGATAAGTACCGCACAAACGAGAAGAATATACGTTTGCTTTGACCAGGCTTCTTTCCTAACTATAAAATAAATAGGAATGAGGATAAGCGCAGTCTGATGTACAGTTGATGCAAGTAGGATAATTAAAATATACTTTTTCCAATTACCTTCAAATATATATTTTGTTGCAGCAAATACAATTGCAGCTGCTAAAAATTGCCTTATTCCATTCATTGAAGTTAAAAACATACCACCTGTTATATAGACATATAAACTTAACTCAAGCATTCTTGCATGTTTATATAAAACAAGCACGATTAATAAGTTTGTAATTAATGCTGTTACAAAAATCAGAAGTTGCGGATCATGGGAAAAATTTTGTAAAAACATTTGATAAATATTAAATCCAAGATCCTTTTCCGACTTAATAGTTTCCCAGCTAAAATTGAGGGTGGCATATGAATGCATATAGGCAAAAGTATCTCCAATATTATTACGGAGGCCAGATACTAATATTAAAGTTGTCATGGCACAAAATGTTAAAAATTTATTTGGTTTGATAAAAGATCCTCTCATAATAACCGGTTTAGAAAAATACCTTGCAAAAAAAGAAAAGAAATAAACTAAAGCAAGATTCAACCATAATTCAGTCATTACCAATCACTTCCACATCTTAAGCGTATATAACTATATACCTATTCTTTCTACCTATACCTCTCTTTGTTTTATTTACTTTTCAAAACAGTAGCTTTATGTGTGTTCAAAATATAGCAATAAAGTAAAAAACCAAATGGTGTTGCTAGGAAAGTAGTCCATTTACATGGTGACTCTTTTAAAAACCCATAGTTTTTTATTATCAAATTACTAGACACATAATGCATACATTCTCGAAATTTATCTTTAAATGAAGGTGCATATTGCATAGCGATTTTTCTAAAAAAAGAAAACCCACGTGGATTTCTCTTATATTGCTTAATAATGTTCATACTTGACCCATCATCTAAATATTCTACAAAGCACAACACTTCATTCATTATAAGTAAAGGACATTCTTGATCAATAACAATATACTTATAACTAAGTGGGCAATACTTTTCCCCTGGAAAAACTGGATACGGCGGGGAGTTTCGTGTCAGTTCGGATCTGTATACAAGTTTTTTATCGCCTTTTACTTTATGTTTCACATATAAATCTGAAAGTTTAGATGCCGTTAAACCTGGCGGCATTTTTGTTCCGATAATTTCTCCATTTTGATTAGCATCCAATCCTACTATACCAGCATAACGATCACTTCCATTTTGTTCCCAAAAGGAAAGGATTCTCTCCACAGCATCATCAGCCATATAATCATCGGAGTCTATACAAACATTGAGTTCTGTGTCAATTAATTCATAAGCTGCATTGTGAGCCCCGTGCATTCCCTGATTTTCTTGATAGTGATAACGAATTGGAACTAATTCCTCTGAAATCCACTTTTCCACAAGTTCTTTTGTGTTATCCGTAGATCCGTCATCAATAATTAACCAAATAAAGTCTTTAGAAGTTTGTCTTTTCAAACTGTCGTAGCATAGATGTAGTGTATACGCACGATTAAATGTAGGTGTAAAGACAGTTAAAGTATGACCCATCACAAAACCTCCAGAAATCTAAGTTTGTTTTACATGTAACTATGATTTAAATAATAATCCGTTAGCCATTTCGCCATCGTAGCAGTGTCATATCCGTTTTTACGTAATAAACCGGACGTATCTTCATGGTCATATGATGAAGTAAGAATTTTTTCTGCCCATACCTCTGGCGTTTCCTTTAAGCCCACAAATTCTATTCGACCTGACACATCCGTTTCATCAGTTATCGTATCGGATACAACACATTTTAAGCCAGCAGCCTGCGCTTCAACCAGTACAACAGGCAATCCTTCAAATAGCGAAGGAAACAGAAATAAATCGAACCCTTGCATAAGGAATGATATATCTCCTCTAACTCCTAAAAACCTTACATGAGACGATAACCCTAAGGCAGCTACCTTCTTTTCTACCAATGGTCGTAATTGACCATCTCCTACCATAACAAGCAGGGAATTAGGATTCTTATCGTGCACAGCTTTAAACACATCAATTAGGAAATCGTGATTTTTTTGCTTATTAAATCTTCCGATATGTCCTAATACTAATTTATCTTCTGCACCTATTTCTTTCCTTATTTGCTTCCTAATTTCTTCATCATATTTAAATTCCTCTACATTAACTGCATTGTTCAGAACAGTTACTTCCTTAGATTCACATACTTTCCGTCCAAATAACCATTGGCCTGCATTTTTTGAACATGCAAAATACTTGTTAGGATTATCCTTCATAGAAAATCTCGCATACAAACGAAATGGTAGCTTTATATCTATACCCAAATCACTTAAATGACTATGCGCAATACGGCAAGGAACACCCGCACGTTTGGCTGCTCCAAGTACAAAACTGCTATTTTCGTTAATATGAGAATGTACTACTTTATATTCAGGATGATCAAGAAAGAATGTATCGAGTAATTTGAAATATGAACGATAATTGCCAGGTCTTATTTGCGGCATTCGATAAATTCTTCCGCCAAGACTTAATATTTCATCATCATAATGCCCTTTTTCTTCTCTATGTACCATGAAGTCAAACTGTATCTTATTGCGATCAAGCTTTCGATAATAATTCATTAACATCGTTTCAAGCCCGCCACGATTCATGATTGTCACTACTTGCAATATACGATTAGGTTCCAAGATTCTCCCCCTATCTAACTATTTTTCTAAGTTTATCAATTACTACCAAAATAAAATAATATCCTAGTGTGAATCGGAATTTTGCACAAAAATAAAATACCCTCCAAGCAATTGAAAAATATTTAATTTCAAATTGCCTAAAGGATTCTTTGATGCGTTTATCCTTTAATATGGAATGCAACCTACTGATTTTCATCAAAGTAGATCCCTTATTTTCTTTGCTTATTGTGTTTAAGCCGAGCCCTAATGTACCAAGACATATCCGATTATTTAAGGCTATATAAAAGTCTTTTTCCATTTTCTTATTATCTAAGAAGTTTTCAATTATACCGTAAAGATTGAACCATTGATTCATTAAATTAGGCTTATAAGACGTTGTAACTGATGTAGTGTTTACTCTCCAATAATGATAATAAGGTTTATTTATAAAAACAAAAGTTTTTGCATAATAAAAAGCGTATATATTAAACAGGGAATCCTCATTAGTCCCTATTTTGCTTAAATCTACAAATTCAAGATTATTTTCTTTAAGAATATCTAAGCGATATAACTTTGACCATACTGTCCCCCATGCATCGAGAAGTTCTGGATTTGCTATTTCTTCATTTAAAGGACCAATCAAACGTCTCATAACTTTTAATTGGACTTCTTCATTGCGATAACAGACCTTTTCAGGAAGGTTGAATTCTTTTATCTTTGAATGAGTACCAAACTCTCGAATATACGTACACATAACAATATCAGCTTTTTCCTCAACTGCGCTTTTATACATTGATTCATACATATCTTTATCTACCCAATCATCTGGGTCAACAAAACCAATATATTCTCCTTTAGCTGCACGTATCCCCTCATTCCTAGCTGAAGAAACCCCACCATTTTCCTTTTCTATCACCACAATACGACTATCTTTTTTTGCATAATCGGAAAGTAATTTTGCACTTCCATCTGTTGAACCATCATTTACAGCTATAATTTCTACATCATTAAAATTTTGTGATAATAAACTATCCAAACATCTACTTAAGTATTGTTCAACATTATATATAGGAACTATCACACTAATTTTTGGTTTCATTTACATCCCTCAACATATATTGTGTATAAATATTATTCAATTCAGTACCTACTTCGTCAACCGAGTATTTTTTTACTCTATTTACATTTTCAATCTTAATCTTTTCTCGTAGTGTTCTTGAATGAATACACTCTAGTATTCGTGATGCAAAAAGCTCTACCTCTCCAGGTGATACAAGATAACCGTTTGTTGTATCTATGATTAGCTCCCTATGCCCTCTATTATCAGTAGCTACAACTGGAAGACCACAAGCCATAGCCTCCATAATATTTACAGGCAATCCTTCTCGAAGACTAGATGCAACAGCGAGATCACACATTGATAATAAGGAAGCAATATCAGTTCGATAGCCGATAAAATGAACCATTTCTGCAACTCCTAGATGAACAGCCAGCTGCTTACACTCGTCCATTAATGGACCGTTTCCTGCAAGTAAAAGCTTTGCATTCGGAACTTCATTCTTTAATAAAGCTAATGATTGAATCAAGAATTGCTGATTTTTATTTTTGTTAAACTCAGCAGCATAAAACATTAGGAAATCATCTGGTTTATAACCAAACTTTATTTTTAAATCTTTTTTATATTCATCTTCTACCAATTTAAATTGTTCTATATCTACGCCTATTCCATGAACATGTTCAATGCACTTTGCTTTAAAGCGATGTTTCACCGCAAGATTATAATCTTCTGAATTGATTGTTATGAGACAATCAGTATAAGAAGCTAATCCTCTTTCAATTGGATAATATGCAAGCCAATTTATAAGGGGAGCACCCTTACAAAAATGAAATCCATGAGCTGTATAAATCACCTTTGTTCCTTGTTTTCTTGCTTTTTTTGCAGCTAAGCGAGCAAGAACTCCTCCCATAGGTGTATGACAATGAATAATGCTGTACTTATTGTTATTGATAATTGATGAAAGCTTCTTATAGGCCTCAAAATTTTGCAGTCTAAAAGGTGATCTCTGAATAGGAATATCATATTTTTTATGTACGTATGGAAGGTCCATATTACCACTTGCAGCAACATGTACCTCCCACCCTTGTTCTGTAAACCATTTCATATATGGTAAATGAAAGGCTTTAAAATGGTAATCTACTGTTGCACAAAACAACACTTTCTTAGACAATTAAATCACACACCCATTTAACTATATTCTTGATTCAAGTAAAGCCTCAACAAATCGTCAACCCAATGCTGGTGTTAACACTTTCGAAGTGTTATGTCTATTAGCCAAATCTAATAATATGTTTCGTAATTCTTCTTTATCCAAATCAGAGTGTGTAGAAATAATTTTTTCGATTTCTTCTATATAAATATTAGTTTCTTTTCCTACATAAATTCTCGGATAAATTTGTTGTTCAATCATTTCATCATCTTTTAATAACTCTTCAAAAAGCTTTTCTCCTGGTCTCATTCCGGTAAATTCTATTCCAATCTCTTCAACAGAATTTCCTGATAACTTTATTAAATTTTTGGCCAAATCAACAATTTTTACTGGTTCTCCCATATCTAATACGAAAATTTCTCCGCCCTCAGCTAAAGCTCCCGCCTGTATAACTAGTCTCGATGCTTCTGGAATAGTCATAAAGTAACGAACCATATCAGGATGCGTAACTGTAACTGGTCCGCCTTTTTGAATTTGCTTCTTGAATAACGGAATTACACTACCTCTACTTCCTAATACATTTCCAAAACGAACGGCAACAAACTTTGTTTGACTAATTTTATTTGTATGTTGAACAATCATTTCAGCCAATCTTTTCGTTGCTCCCATAACATTCGTTGGATTTACTGCTTTATCAGAGGAAATCATAACAAACGTCTCGACATCGTGCCAACTTGCTGCTTGTGCAACATTCATCGTTCCCATCAAATTATTTTTTACAGCTTCTTCAGGGTTATATTCCATTAATGGGACATGTTTATGTGCAGCAGCATGATAGACAACATTTGGACGGTATTTATTCATTACTAACATCATTTTCTTACTATCTTGTATATCGGCAATTTCCGGAATAAATGTAATCTCCATATTACCATATAGCTCTCTTAGCTCCATTTCAATGGAGTAAATACTATTTTCACCATGACCTAATAAAATTAACTGCTTTGGATTAAATTTTGCCACTTGTCTACAAATCTCTGAACCGATTGAACCACCAGCACCAGTCACTAAAATGACTTTATCGGTTATGTATTCAGAAATACTATTCATATCCAACTCAATTGGACTACGTCCTAGCAAGTCCTCTACTTGAACATCGCGGAATTCATTAACTGAAACTTTCCCTGTTACTAAATCTTCTAGCATAGGAAGAATTTGCGTCTTAGCTTTTGTCTTTGAACACTCTTTGAAAATAGCGTTCAATCCTTTTTTACTAAGCGAAGGAATAGCAATTACGATACTATCAATATTAAGTTCTTGAACAACAGACTCAATTTGGTTTACTCCCCCAATAACTGGAATTCCAAGAATATCAAGATTATGTTTCTTCACATTATCATCAATAAATGCAACGGGTAATAATTCTGTTTCATTATTTTGTAACAATTGTCTTGTCACCATTGTTCCAGCTGAACCAGCGCCAATAATTAAAGTTCTCTTTTTCGTATCATCCCTTTTAAAATATGCATCCCGAAGCATCCGCCAAATAAAACGGGATCCTCCAATTAACAAAACATGTATCATCCAAGTTATAGCAAGTAACCGAAAATAGACTTCATGTATTACTAATTGTTGTACCAAAGCTGTAGTTGCAATAGAAAATGTAATAGCTTTAAAAATAATTAATAATTCCCCAATACTTGCATATTCCCATGCTTTTTTATACAACTTATAAATAAAAGCAAAAAAATGATGGCTACATAATAAAGTGATAGAACTAACTACAGATGTTAATGTAATAACTCGAAAACTACCATTTACAAAAAAATAACTAAAATAAATCGCACTTAATACTATAAGTGAATCCGTTAAAAGCAATAACGACAACCTTTGCCGGTACGTCATATAATTCCCACCTTTTTAATCATTACTTAAAAAAATTAAAGTTTTTAACTATGAGATCTTTCCAAAAACCCATAGTTAAAATCTTTAATAAAATTTGGGCATCAAACCCACCCTCACACCACACTCTTGACGACTAGCATCTAAGGTATATTTCAACCCACAGTATAGCCGAGTACCTCCATTGATATTGGTAAGGAGACATCACCATATTTAATCTTTCAAAAGAACCATTTTGTACTTTATAAAGAACATGTCGGTTTAAAATCTTTTTATCTCATTAAATAAATATACTTTATATTTATAGGATACTCCTATATATTAGTTGAAATTCATTTTTACACTTCTCAATTAAGCAGCCAATTATCATTCGAATTCCCTTTATTGGATACTGAATTTTATTGATTTTGACGATGAGTGACTTGTAAAAGACATTTTATTCAACTTATATAAATTCATTTTGATTTTTCAATATACAAATCTCTTCTATGCAAAAAAGTGACTTGCACTTATCTTCTCTCTTGTTTTCACTAAGTTTTGGTAGAAAAAAGCTCCCCAACCAATTCAATGCATAGCCAGATGCTCTTCCCTACCTAAAAAATGGTTTTATATCTTTTTTAATTCACTATGCCTTGTTGTTTAATATAGCTCCCCGTAGTTTCCCTTTTGTAAAATTTAGTATTTTTTTAGCTTCAATTGCATCCTCATTCTTAGTATGGTTATAGTTTACTACTAGCAATACACCATCACATTGATCAGCTAAAATACTTGTATCTGCTACCCCTAAAATTGGTGGAGAGTCAATTAATATGATGTCATACTGATCCATTACTTTTTGAATTAAATTCTCCATTGCGATCGAACCAAGCAACTCAGCGGGATTATGTGGGACTGGACCACTTGTTAATACATGTAGTCCTCCAATTTCCGTTTTCTTTACAGCCGATTCCATTACTTTTTGCTCACTCAAAATATTTGATAATCCAATTGTATTTTCAAGCTGGAATATTTCATGAAGTGCCGGCTTTCGTAAATCAGCATCAATTACTAATACTTTTTCACCTTGTTGAGCTATGGAAACAGCCAAATTTGCGGCAATAGTCGATTTTCCTTCCCCAAATCTTGGAGATGTAATAACGATGGTTTTATCTTTACCATTGATAGATGAAAATTGGAGATTTGTACGAATTGTACGATATTCTTCAGCAATTTTGGAATTTGGCACAGTATGAGTAACTAGGCTTTCATTTTTACTTTCGTCTCTTTTTCTTCTGATTTTGAAAACCACTTGCCTATCCTCCTTAATGATGTAAATTTCTTTTCACTATATATATCTAGCATACTACTCTCATTCACTTTAGAAATACTTCCTAAAGTCGGGATATCTAATAACTTTTCAATAGTTCGTTCTGACTTAATCTTATCATCCAAAGAATCAAGTAGAAAAACAAGACCAACACTTAATACTAAACCAACAATGAAAGCAGTCATTATCGCATTGATATGATTTATGTTTATTGGTACAGCGTATTTATTTGCTGTTGCTTCTGTTAAAATGCTAACACTATTAAAATTTAATATTCTTGCAGCCTCTTTCTTATAAACAGCAGCTGTAACATTTGCAATTTTAGCAGCCATTTTTGGGTCCATATCAACCACATTTATCTTCAAAACTTGCGAACCTTGTACATTTTCAGTACTTATTTGTCCGCTTAACGCACTTGCTGGCCTATTAATTTTCAATTCCGCAGCAACTTTCTCCATTACAACAGGTTCATTTACCAATACTTTAAGTGTATTCATAGATTCACTATTTGCTTGAATAAGTATTCTAGCAGAAGATGTGTATAATGGAGTTTTTAAGAAGAGACTATTAATCGCTCCCACTAACATAATCGTTAGTGTAACTGCAATAATTACCCATTTTCTTCTTCCTATCACAGCAAATAAATTTTTAAGATTTATTTCCTTTTCCATAGTTTCCCCCTACATTTTTAAAAATGAGTCTGATCTTTGAAACCAAACTCACTCATAAATCATTGTTATGCACAGTTTATCATGCATAAAAGTACTACTTAATAAAACACAATTGTTCTATTTAAAATAAATTTTAGTTCTTTATACAGAACAAGTCAACATAAATATTCTATCAAGACATTCCCTCTTTTACAGATTTTTTTCTATCCCAACACTATTCAATATTGATATTCTGTATTTAATAAAACCTCTTTTCATACTAATAATTCTTTTACAGAATCTCCAGATAACTATCTATATAAATCCATTTTGATTTTTAGGCATATAAATTACTTCTATGCAAAAAAAGAATCCGTACTCGCTTTCTCTCTCCAATTTCCAATACGCATATGGTAGAAAAAATCCCTGACTGCTTCTATGCATGATTATCTGCTCTTACCCACCTAAAATGAATAGTTTCATGTCATCTCTTCAATTATATTTACATAATTCCCCTTATTAAAATGATTTTACATATCAAGTAAATATTAAAACCCCTTAACACTGAACGCATCAAGAGATTAAAGCTTTTAGTATAGATCAGTCTTCTCTCCATAAAATGAAATATAAATTCCACCTAATCAATACTCTCATATTAGTAGGAAATCTATCTTTTACACTGTTATATAATACCTAATATTGATTTTTTCACGAAACCATAATGTTACAATCCACTTTTTGAAAGTTGCCTTTTCCCTAGTGAAGTCAAAGGATTAAAAGCATCAAAATGAGCATCGAATTTCCCACCAACTTGATACCTTGCTATCTGTAATTGTTCAGCATAATTTAGTAGATATCCAACGACAGACGTAATGCGCTCGCATATTTGAAGAATAAGTTCGTTTAAATGACGTTGAAGCCAAGTGGTGTCTGATTTCCTTACAGTTGAGATTCCTAATCCTGATTGTCCTATAATTTTCGATGGTTGAAGATTATTTTGGGCTATATCAATTAATTGCCGACATTCTGTTTGTGTCGCAACTTTTTCATAACAAACTATAAAAGGTTCATTATATAACAGATTTTCAGGATTCTTCATATGCAGCCCATACCCATTCAACAAGGTATGGGTTTTCTGCTTTCAAACTTAGACAAACCTTTTATTTCCAAGTCTGTAAGAGCCCCTGGATGAAAAAGTTTGTTCACAGAACGAATCTTGTTATCAGACAGGATCCTAGACAACCACTTCCAATGCGCCCAATGATGCAGACCTACCACCTTCTCCGGTAATAGGGAATACAAAATTGGTGGAAGTTTTTCCTTAAATCCCATTGCTCTTCTAGCAATGACATAAGAAGCTGTTTGATGAATGCTGATACCAAAACGTTTCATATATTTGATTTTACCAATTTGAGAAGTGTACGCTGAATTTACCTCAAATACTGCTACACCCATCTTCTCAGCACGGCTTTTCATAGCTGAAATCAGCTTTTTGTAAGCAAACATGCTCATCATCATATTTGCTTTTTTCATTGGATACACTCCGTTCTTATTTGGTATACACAAAGTATACCAAATAAGAACGTATGCTTCTATTCGTATACTTAAAAAAACAAAAAAAGCGATTCATCCCTCACCTATCGTTGTTTCGTGCTTGAGGTGGGGGTCTTCTCGCCAGAAATAATAAAAGTGAATAAGATTATGTTTCATGTCCAATTATGAAAATATTTAATCTAGAAATTAAAATTCGAAATATAGAATCTATTATTTCCTCACTAAGACCACCCTCAATTACTTTGTAGCTAACAATTTGAATATAATTCAAATTGCATTAAACATAAACTCCCTTTATTTACTTATATTTGGACACATTTACCAATATTATTTTCCGAAAATTTATGTTAAATTTACTTAGTCAAGTGTGCCATTACTTGACAAATTGCCCTAAGAAGCCCCGTATACCCCGGGGCTTCTTTTTTTGACCCGATCTACAAAATGCCCGGATACCAGCAGAATCAAGGTCTTCCATTCTTATTGAACTACCCCCACCTACCGTTGCATAACCAAATAACCCGTCTAACTTTATAGGGTCACTTTAAAGCGGTCGGAGCCTTTTCCTGCCACATGCCAGGTTTTAAACAAAAGGAGCAGACCAGTAGCGGGCATGTTGTATTCTGCATAGCAGCAATCTATGTGTTAAAAAATCAAGTTGTATTTATATAGTAAAAAAGAACTAAAAAAATAAGGCGAATCCTCCAATGTTAAAATTTCTGTAGGAAATGAATATTCCAAAGAAACAGCCCAAGGTGTTTTCAAAATTGTAGAACTTACTGTTGAGAACAATTAAAAAGATACTATTACAGTAGATTCAAATAGTTTTAAATTAGTTAATAACAAAGGAAGAGAGTTCTCTTACTCTACCCAAGGACAGACAGCCTACGATCTATCTCAAGGTGGAAAGCTAGACCCCTTTTTAAAAACATTTAATCCTGATCTATCACAAACAGGTAAAGTCGTATTTGATATTCCTAAAGATGCGCAAGAACTTGTTTTAAAAGCGCGCGGAGGTATGACTGGTAAGGAAATCAAATTATAACTCAGTGTAACTGACTTATAGGACAGCACCTCTTCATTATCTAGACCATCAAATGCACTTCCACAAAAACTTTAATACCCATAAGCGCCATGCAATTTCCTAGAATAACCGATTTTCCCCTTCCCCTCACCTTTTCTCCTAAGTTTCAATATAGATATATCCATTCAATTATAACGATAAATCAATACCAAATTATTGCTATGCAAAATTGCATAACACACAACCATTATAATATGTTATCTTTATATAGTAATATCTTTTATCTACTTTTGTATTTGTAATGTCATAACAAATGTTTGATAAGAAAGCCGTTATCTTTTCAAACAGCAACAAAAAGCCCTAGTATACTTTTAAATATAGTATACTAGGGCTTTTTGTTAGTTATCAAAACTAACTTTCATATGATTTATCGAAATTAAAAATGTTTTATCCACAAAAAACTCCGATACCAGTAGTATCAAGGCTTCCCAATCTTAGTAAAGAGTCATGCGTTCCTATTGCTAGTCTTGCGTACGGAACAGACTCTAAACCATAAATGTAAATCAATATACATTTAAAGTATTGATTTATCACCGTTTCGAAAATTAGATACCTCAAAATAATTCAAAATACACTTAGAGAAATCGGGCGTTTCTTCAAATAAAAATAAAAGAGCACAGTATGTATATATCGTACGCCAGATAAACACTTGCCGTACCCTCATGAGCCATTTTACATTATGTGGGATTCTTTAGGGAGCGTTTACCAAATTGGTGACGTTTTTTTGTTTCTGAGGGGAGACATATATAAATGAAGAAACGCATCGATATTTTAGCAACCGAGGACTCCTGCCACAATCTTTTTACATTTAAAGAAATTGCAGAACTTAACAAAACTGCACGTGAATACAGAGACATTAATAAATCGTCTATTAAGCGTTCCGATGTACAATCTAAACTTATTGCACTACTTGAAATTTTAAAGCGCCACAGCTGCAAATATGTAGGTGTTAGTTTCCTGTGTAAAAATTCAATTGCACATATAATGGAAGTTTCTTATAAAACTATACAACGTTTAATGAAGAAACTCGTTGACCTGGGCATGAAACGTAAATCTGATATGCTGCAAACTGCTAATGCTATTATCATTCAACCTATTGTGGAAGAAATGTCCGACAAGGAACCTGTAAAAAGTCCTGCAAAGTGTCCGACCAATAAAACAACTACTCCTTCCTTAAAACAAAATATAAAAGATATAAACAAACGTAATAGTAATGATAATAGCAATACTCCTGAAGATAATATTCAACAAGCTGATTTTGTTGCTCTTTGGGTACCAGAACGTTTTGTTTCTTTAGTAAGCTGTTTTTATACCAAATCAAAAACAATTCAAGAACTGTGGAAGGTTGTAAGACAGTGCAACAGGGTTATTAACCATACAGCAGGGGATAAAGCGTTTAAGCAAAGACCAGGAGCTTGAAATCGGTGTACGTGCAATCAAAGAGTTTGTTATGAAAGTGAAAGCTGGAGTGAAGATGAAGAATGGTAAGTTTGCATATTTCAACGGGATTGTAAATAACTTAATGGACAAATATTTCTTTGATGATGATTTCATGTGTGCGTAAAAAAAGAGGAGTGGCTTTTTATTGCCATCTGCCAGCTCCTACATCAAGTCGAAAAATATGCAATTTGAGTATATGTGTGGGATAGATCGGCGCAAATAGATGAAAACTCATTTCTCTATGAGTAAAATTATATTTGTAGAAGGGGGCACCATACACATCACCATCAACTTAAAATTTTATAATGCCCCCCAGAACGAAACTCTCAGCAGATGATAACCTTTTTGGGTAGTGTATCAATGATTTCAATAGCTACCCTCACAAATACATTATTGCGCCACTCCAAATACATTGATTTCAGCCGCACTTGTCCATGGATTATTGTTTATCTCGCTTAAGGCACGCAATTTAATATAACGACCTGTCTTGGTTGCAAAGCTGACTTCTTTCAAAGTGGTATCATTTGTAAAGGTACCTGTGGCTACAGCTGTTCCCCAATTCACTCCATCACTACTGACGTAGAACTCATAGCCCTTAATCGTTCCGTTCACTTGGCCGTCTTGTCTTGGCAGGTAGTTGAATTTGGAGAGGCTATAGGTTGCACCTAAATCAATTTGAATCTCGTGCGGCATTGGAGCTACGGGGCTCCAGTTCGTATGCCAAAACGTGTTTTTGTTTCCATCAAAGGCATACGTACCCAGATTGTACGAATTATAGCTGTCTACATATTTTAGTGTCCAATTTGTTTGCGGAATCCAATTAGCTTCTTTTGTTGTGACCGCTACATTCATGGCAGAACCACTTGTGCTTGTCGTCGTAATCGATACTCCCGATTTTTCTCCAGTGTAGGTATTACTGTTCGGATTGGTGTCTGGACCAAAAGAAGCAGCATGATTTTGATTCGTGTAATAGAATGGGTCTTGGTATTCACTGATGGATTGCTCTATATCAATGAAAGGATGAGGGTCATTATCAATATTATTCATGGATTCATCAATATGCCAAACCGCAACGCCACCAGAATTTGTTGGCAAGCTTGCATCATACCCAACTTTTTCGCGATTCTCAACTAAAAAATACGTATTATCCTTTAAAGGAACCTTTAAAACATTATAGTTATTTGGGATCGCATTTAGAGTAAAATTGTTGGTGGTATTTACTACAGTTGGTGTTACAAATCCTAATTTTACTTTTGACCAGGCATCCATATGATCGGGTGTAGCTCCATAATCTTCTCCTTGAAGACTATTCCAAGCTCCATTAGCCATTATACTTAGACCACCCACATGATTATTAACGCCATATAAATCTGGAAGGCCCAAGGAATGACCCAATTCATGAGCAGGAATACCAATCGTTGCCATATGACCATATTGTTTTTCACCCTGCGTCGTATACATACCTGATACTGTAACACCATCGTGATTTGTGTTAGGAGCATACCACTGATGCGCCCAAACATTTGGCACTGCACCACCACTAGCCTCTTCATTGCCAGCAAGAACAGTTACAATGTAGAAGCTATCTTTAGAATTGATGACTTGATCATTATTGGTATCAAAACTAGCAAAATTCACCGTAGGATCAGCTTTAGCCAGTGCATCTGTTATAACCGTTCTAATGTCTTTTCCCGATGTATCCGGATGAGCATAATCTAATTTTACTTTAACCACCCCATCATTTTGCGTACCATATGTTTCGGATGCCGGGGTGATCTGCGCTTTTCCATTACTCACTTCATTATAGTAATTCTTTACTGACTTTTGATTTGCAGAAAAGAATCTGTTGCTCCAATCGTTGTCGTTATACGCGATATCAACATCTGTAAACCCAATTAACACAACAAGTAATTTTTGGGGTCCTGAAATTGGAGTGACAGTTCCGTCAACATTTTCTGGTGATCCCGTAAATTCTTTTGGTAGCTCATTCTTGAACTCCTGTTTTTTCTTTGCTTGAGGGTTGTATTTCTTTATCCATTTGTTCAAATTGTTCTCATTTACCGCTTTTGCAGGCTTCTTGTCAATTTTATATTTTTTCCCCGTCGATTTCAGTTCGTCTGATGTAAGTTCAGCGTAATTCCAGTACCCCTTCTGATCTTGTAAAAGTACGTCACCATCCTTTGTGCTTGCCCAATGGAACCATTCATCTCCATGCACCGTAGCTTGAAACGATTCGCCTGACGGTTGCTCCATTTTGACAACTCCATCGTATGCTGGTGCGGCAAAGGCGTTCGTTTGAAAGCACAAAACACAAATCAAAGAAAAAATGGACGTGAACAGGAATTTAAAACTTCTTTGCATAAACCTTCCTCCTTTTAGAAGTTGTTATCATGTGGGAATGGTTTCCTCTATAGATTCATGAAAAGCGCCTCCCCCCTTTAAAAAATATTCAATAGTATAATTTAAATACCATTTTGTGGAAAAAATAAATGGTTTAAATCTTATAAAATAAGTTGAGAAATATGATTATTGGAATTATAAATGAATAAAGGAATTTGTTTTGTAATTGCAATTGGCTGAACACTTCATATGTCTTCTATAGAAACCTTAATTACAAGATAAAAATTCTTTAAAAAGGAGTAAAATATATAACTGATTCCTTAACATACAGGGAATCGGTTAAATTGTTTCTAAACGTACAAATTTTTTTTTTAATATGGTGACCCCTATAAAATGAAAAAAGTGCATAAAAAAAGCCCCCAAACGCTAAACGTTAGAGGTCGAATAAGGGTAAATTGGGAAGAAAAGCATGCAGAGAGGGGATTCCCTACAACCGTAATACATGTTATCATATTATTAAAATTCCTAAGATTTCCTTTAATTACAAAAAATGTTCTTATATTTATTTATTTTATGTTACAGTTCCATATGTTAGTCAATTACAACACTGTTAAGAAGGAGTATACATAATGAGAGCAACGAAACTCGTATCATTAGCAATACCTATTCTATTATTAGTAGGTTGTGGGGTAGGAGATAAAGATTCTATCCCTAAGACTGAGGAAACTAGTAAAGCAATGTCGAAAACAGTAATATCTGAAAAACAGTATCCGTATTATATTTGTGAGCAACTGGTAGAGTTTCAATTCAAGAAGGATGAAATATTGTTAAAACTAGGAGAAGCTTCAAAAGATAATAAGAAATATAAAGATGTATTTAAAACAGCAAACGATATGGATGAAGCCTTAGACCGTATGGAGAATATAATAGTACCTGATAAATACAAAGACATTCATAAACTCGTACAAGAAGGGATAACAGATGCAAGAAAAGGAACAAAGTTAATAAAAGACGCTGATAAAGACGATGGACTGAAGATTCAAGAAGCTGTATTAAAAAGTTCTCCTCATATGTCAGGTGTAGATGGAGAACAGTGGAGAGAAGCAATTTATAAGTTAAATCAAGAAACCAAAGATGCCTACGCCAAAGCACTTGATAAGAAAATGGAAGAACATACGAAGTAATAGAGTAACTTGTAATTATACATACAATCATTCAACTAATAAGGGGTAATAGAAATATGAAAGCAAAGAAACTTGTAACGTTAGCACTTCCAATCATGTTATTAGGTGGTTGTGCAACAGACAAAGCAGAGAAGAAAGACTACAAAATGCAAATGGCTTATCAGATGAAAAATATTTCAGAAGAGTCAAAAGTTATTAATGACATCTTAACAAGTCAGAAACCAGTAGAAGAAAAAGCAAAAGAGTTTAAAGAGAAATCGAAACCTCTTTTAGAAACTGCAGAGAAAGTTAAGAAGTTAGAACCAGGTGAAAAGTATAAAGACGTACAATCTCTTCTAAATGAATCTATGGATTTAGTAAAAGAGTCTGTAAGTCAAACTCAAGACGGTTTAGATAAACAAGACCGAGTTCTTCTCAATCAAGGGTTACAGACTATGTCTAACTCATCTAAACGTATAGTTGAAGCACATAAGAAATTAAAGGAAATGGGTGAAGCAAATTAAGTAGAAAGGGGTATATAACAATGAAACGCAAATTATTAGCAGTAGATTATAAAACTTCTATACTTGACTTAAGTAAAGAGTTAGAAAGCAAATTATCTACAGAAGAATTAAAAGAGTTACTTATGAATGCTAAAGCTTAATACATAGTAAAAAAGCCGACTCAATTAAGAGCCGGCATTTATTTTATCTAATCCAATGTACATATGACTCATCAAAATACATCCAAGAACGTTTATGGCATAAAAGTATCGAAATCACATCAAATGGCTATTCCCATATTAGCGATAAAATTGACAAAAGATCTATGGCTGAATTTGAAGCATACATGAATGACGTTTTGGGGTAATATTTATCTTTTCATTTTTTGTGAATTATGTTCTAACTCACAAAAAATGTTTTACCTACAAAAAGAAAAAAGCCCCGATACCAATAGTATCAAGGCCTCTCACTCTTAGTAAAGAGTCATATATTGATCGCGTTCCCATTGATGGACTTGCGTTCTGAACATATCCTATCCTTTTATATGCTTTCACACCATACTATAAAACATTAATATATAAGTGTTTTCATAAAATTGATTTTCACGTTATTTTATACTAATTTCTAATTCCGTGGCTGTTTTGTGGCTGTTTTTAAGGGAACTTTGTGGCTGTTTTTCCTTTCAATTCTACATGAAATTATATTCATACTGATAAAAGACTATTGGAGATATCAGAAAGGAGATATAGATGAACATGGCTATTTAAGTCCAGCGGTTAATCGGGCTCCAGGAAATAAAAATATAGCTGCTGATAATCGAATACAGTCTCATCACCCTATACAAAATGAGTGGGCTAAAAATGGTGACTTCGATTATAACGAAAAGAAGGCTCAAGCAATACTTTTACCATCAAGTTCTGGTTTGCCACATGCGAAAATTTCTGCTATGCAACGAAAACGAAGAAGAATTGAGGGGTATGATACTGATATACGCTATGAATTTAATGTAAGCTATAGGGAAATGATTGAGGCAGGGGTTGATTAAAAAATTGCAAGAAAGGTATTAGTTGATGCTTATAAATACTTTGATAGGTAAGGCAAAAAAATTAATTGAAAAATTAGGACCTGTTGGTGTAGCCCTAAGTGCAGTACCTACTGTTATAAATAATTAGTATTAAATATAGACACACTGGCGGTATTGTAAGTAATGAAGGTGAAGTGGATCTTCCTACACCACAAGCGTAACATTTGAATAGAGTTAAAGAACAAGCCGCCCACCTAAAAATGAGCGGCTTTCTTCATTATCTAAGCCAATTTACATAAGACCCATCAAATTTACACCTACTTGGTAATAACAATATATATTTTTTTACTTCCTTCTATTATATATAAAACAGTGTGATGAAATAAGCCCTTCTCACATGAGAGGGCTTTTTTCTTTATTCATTAAGTCTCGTGAAAAAGTATCTTCTAAGTATCTAAATGCAACAACCTCTTCTTTTGTCATTTCCCTTACATAAATTGATTCCTCACGTGTCAATGGTTCTATTAATACTAATCCCGACATATTTCTATATACTCTTCTAAAGTTCACTTTATCTTCCTCGCTCAGAAGTTTACTAAGAAATAGTTCAACAGAAACAGGTGTTAAAAAATTATTATTTTCATCAATAAAATTAATATCTATGTTGGCATCGATTTCCCGAATATGAAACAAGAAATTTTTATCTTGCTGCGATACTTGCACTAAGTACGCTGTTATCTTTTGTTCATCAATTACTGTCAATTCCACTAAAATCATCCCCTTAATTGTTATTCCATGTAAAATTTTAACAATTAAATATTAAGGATGTGTAAAATTATGGTTAATTTATCTATAAAATCTTCTCAAAAAAGAGCATGTGAAAGAAGAGATTATTCTCTTCTTTTTTTATTGTATTTACTTTTATTACTCTTTTAAATCTATATGTAAAATTCCAGTTAGTAGATACTAATAAAATATAAAAATAGTATAAATTTCTTACTTAATATAATCCATCTATATATATCCATTTTAATTTTCCGTCATCTTTGTCTAGTTCCAGCGGCTAGAACAGTCGGTGGCTTCGCGTCTTCCGCCGAGTCAAAAAGCGTCTCTATGTCAGATGCTCCATCCCCTTCTTGTTCTGAGCGAGCCGCTTCCGCTTTGCTGTTATGCCGAATGAAACATGACAGCTTCTATGCATGGCCAGATGCTCTCAACCATCTAAAAGAAAGAGGTTTTTATGCCGGTTTTTTAATTTGTATGTATATATGATTTACTAATATGGTATAATTTTCATAGTTAACTATATAGAGAAAGGATGCAAGCGATGGGAAAATTTCAAAGTAATTTTCAAACGGCAAGGCAAATCGCAACGCAAATGGGTACCGCTGCTGATGCCATTCAAAGTGCCACAAATAGATCCATAACAAGATCATCACGTACAACGTTATCTATCAACTCCAAAGTACAAGAAGCAAATCAACAAGCTTTAGATGTAACCACACAATTGTATAGCGCCTTTCAACAAGCAGTTCACAATATTCATTCTGTAGCTCAAGATTTTGAGCGTATGGATAACGAACTTCAAAAAATTTTCAAGTGATATAGCAACCTACACGAACATAGAAAAGTAGGAGTGAAAAAATGAGTCTAGATATTCAAAAACAAATCAATCAACTAAATGATAAATTTAGAATTATATCTGAAGACCAATATCAAAATCAACGTGCTATTCAAAAGCAAGAACAGGCGGAAGCAGATTTTTATGAGTGGAAAGGTCAAAGTTATCGACTGTTTGATCGTTTATTAGAAACTTGGCATAACGATAAAGAACTAGGACAATTTTTTCATAATCTGCGTCAAGATACAGAGCAAATTGAACGAAAACTTACATACGAATTGGAAGACCAAAAAGAAACGTTACTAAAAGAAAAACAAAACCTTAGCAACCTAGAAAATGACCTTCACCATCAACGTCAAAAATTAACATTGGAGGTTAAATCATGAGTTTAAACATGTATCTAGGAGAGGTACAGGCTCAAACACAAAGTATGAATGCTATGTGTAATGCAACGATTCAAGGAATGGAACAAGCCATCAATTCGATTGATGCTTTTATGTTCGATGCAGTTTTGCAAGGACAAACTTATGACAGTGCAAAAACATTCTTTGCACAAACATTCCGGCCTTTAGCACAAGGAATCATTTACTTGTGTGAAGAATTAATCCGTCAAAATAATGCCTTTCCAAACGATTTTCAATCACAAGTAGCTACAACAGATGTCATCGAAGAAGAAATAAAAGAGCAAATGCGACAAATTGACCGAACAAAAGCAGGTATTGAAGGAATCAGTAGTACCCTTCCAAGCATGAAAGTTATGGTAGACATGTTTGATGCTATGAAGCGAAAACTACAGGAAAAACTAGACCATCTACATCGATTTAATTATACTTCTAGTAGTAACTATGATACAGCGATCCAACTTGCTGCCAGCATTGCCCGAGGACTTGCTGAAGTTCAAAGCGGGAAAGGTTTCAGTTCCGCATCAGGGACATTTAGTACACAAGAACTAAATATGGATTGGGTAGCCCCTATCCAAAAAATTGCAGAAGATAAAGCTCGGAAAGCTGATAAGTTAGATTCTACGGTAGCAAATGCAAAATCGAGTGATTCAAATCAGAAGCAGGCTAAAGGTAGCTATGAAACTTTTAAAGGAACAGTAAAATGGAAAGAAGGAACTCGACTCGGAGGAGAAGCGGAAGGCTTTGTGTTAGAAACAAAGAATCGTATTGGGGGAAATGATGAATTTTCGATGAAAGCTCTGTCCGGAAAGATGGATATAAACATGCCATTTTCTTTGGGCGCTATAAAAGATGATTTACTTGCTGGTAAAATTATTGGTGGAAAGATAGAAGCTTCCGCATTAGAGAATTCCTATAAGGCAAAAATCCCAATTACTACTCCTATCGGTGTATTTATGAAGGACATTACAATCACACAAAAATTTTTCGAAGGGAACTTCGCGTCTGGCGTAGATCAATATACGATGAAACTGGGAGCAGAGCTTACTACAAATAAGTACGAAGTAGAGTTAAATATCTTTCATTTCCCGAAATTCATTCCAATTATAGGAGATAAAGATATGATAGCTAAAGGTGAGCTAGGTATAGGTACATTTGGATACAAATTGAGTCTTGGAGCACAAACAGGTGGGTATATCGCACCAGGAGAAGGATTTGGTCTGGGTGGATTCCTTAAATTTGAAAAACCGGAGGATAAAAAATAATATGAGTCCATTTAAATCAGGTAAAATTATTATATGTATTGCAATTTCTATATTTCTTGTATTTGCTATCTTTTCTCCCTATGGATTAACTAAAAAGATTTTATTTATTGTTTGTATACTTCTTTTAGGAGCGTTTTCACTTGGTGCTAACAAGCTACTTGGGTCGATATATGATAAATTTATAAATAAATAGGTTTAACATAAGACTGGAGAAATTAAATTATGAATAAAACATTAAGAGTCATTACTATTATCGGAGTACTCTTTCCTCTTATGTTAATATGGAGCATAAATACTGCTTCTCAAAAAGAAAAGGCTATCTTTACAGTTATTCAACTATCCGTAGGAGTTACTTCAATAATAACACTAGATTATATCTTTAAATACATTAAAAAGAAGAAGGAGAGTAAGTAAATGAAACTATTACCTATAGGCTCCGTTGTAAAATTAGAAGAAGTAGAACCAATCATTATGATTATTGGAAGAATGGTTATTTCAGAAGACAAACGTGACTTTGACTATGCAGGCGTTCCTTATCCTGTTGGTTATCTAGGTGATGAAAAAGTATTATGCTTTAATCATGATAAGATTGAAGAGGAATTACATAGAGGTTATATGACTGAAAGTGAATTAATTCTACGTGAGAAGTTATTAGAAATGTAGTTTTGATTGTGTTCACGGTATTTAAAGCCTCCGCTAGATTATTAGCAGAGGCTTTATTAAATATACGAGCAATAAAAATAAAATACGCTTTGTTTATCTCAACCAACTTACATAAGATTCATCAAAATACATCCAACCTTCAACACCTTCACCTGTTACATAAATCCAGTTCTCATATCGATAATACACTTCATAAGCGGAACGCTTTGTAATTTTATTCATAACAGGGTCACCAGTGGATGCACCTCTGCGTAGATTGATGTCAGTACCATTTACCCAAACGACACCTTGATTTTTACCGTCTTTATTGATACTTGCTGTATCATCACGCATCCAGTTTTCTGGATTTACTCGATACCAGAAATGAGAACCATCATAAGACCATTCATAATACGTATGCCCTTGACCTTTTGTAGCTTGACGCATAATAGATGAATTTACATTAGGTTCTTTACGAATATTAGCTATATCAGCAGTCGTTGTAAGGTATCCTAAAACATCTTCTTGTGGAGGAGCAAGTTGAGAATCATTTCCTATAAACCATTCTAGTGATTTATCGCCAATAAGTTTATTTACATCACAGTTGCCGATACCTTCCACATACCCACCAGTTGCATTATCTGCATATTGCCACATATCACATGCATATGCAGGTTTCTTACCGTAACGAGGAATCCATAAGAAATCAGCTTGTACATTTTGTAATCCATAAGAGCCGTACATATGATGAGATACATAGAAACCTACTTTCCATCCTTTTGCTTTTAACGTGTCTATAAACGCTTGTGAAGCTTTTGCTAGATTAGTGCCTCCACAGCTTGATAGGGTATCATCTTCAACGTCTAATACTAAAAATTTAGCGTTAGGGCTAACACGATTCATAAAGTCCTTCGCCTCTACAATTGCATCTTCCACAGATACATAGCAGCCATAAGCATAAGCAGCGTGTGGAATGCCTCGTTCTTCTAAATTTTCAACGTGTTGTTTGTATAAATAATCAGCTTTATTTGAACCATATTGTACACGGCAGATTGCTAAATCAAGATTTTGAGCAGCTACGTCCCAATCAATACCATCGTTATATTTTGAAATATCTACAATTTTTTTAGTCATTATTCATTCTCTCCTTTTTTATTTTAAAAATAAAAGAGCACTCCTAATCGGAATGCCCTACATACATAATGAGTTGAGTAATCGATCTACTTTGTTTTTGATTTTAGAACTGCTTGCTCAATTGTAGATTCAATCAATTTTTCTACATTACCGACTTCTTTTTCCAACAGTGGAATAAGTTGTGCACCTTGCTCTTTAATCGCTGATACAGCATTTGCTTTTACTTGATTAGCTAGTTCTGGTGTCCATCCGCCTTTCGTTTTCACATCTGAAACCATACGTTGCGTAAAATCCGCCACAACGGACTCTGTTATTTTATTAAGAGTATTCAGCGCATCTACTACTACAATTGCTGTTTTAGCGTCTGTATGAGCTTCGATATAAGACTTAATTCGTGGTGTTAACACACCGATTCCAGTTGTGATTGCAGCGCATAAAATACCGCCTAAAGCTTGTACTACTTGAGTTTCTAAAGTTACTAATGACATATCAAATTCCTCCAATTTTTTATTTTTCCAACTTACAAAAGAAGCACTGTCAATTTAACAGCACTGTAACCAAAAATATTAATTTCTGTTTTTTCTAGATTCTGAACGTCTAATTTTCGCTTCAATTTCAGAAGAAACACTTCTTAATAAACGCGATGGAATCCATTTTTCCCAGCCGATTCGCGCACAGTTAGCTGTAAAACTATTAAAGATGTGATAGACTAAACCGCCTGTAACAGCAAAGAAAAATATGTCTGGTAGTTTAAAACATATATCAAGAACATGAGCAAATGAAGGCAAAAGAAAAAGCACTACAGCTCGTGTAATGCCCTCAATTCCATATTCTGATGCATATGTTCCATCTTTCTTTGCAGCTTTAATGCCAGTAATCCAATCTAACACAACAATCCAGACCATTGCTGTAATCCAAATTAAATTAGCTTGTCCATATAAAAAGCTAATAAATGTTCCTAATCCTCCAGAAAGAGCAGCAGCTACTTTGAAATGCGGATCACCAATGACATCAGTAATATTTAATGTTCTTGCTAGACTATTGAGTCGTTCCAAAGGTCCTCACCTCCTTTCAAGTGAAAATAAAAAAGCCTTACTTATTAGTAGACTTTGGTTTCAACTTATTATTTTCTTCTATTAACTTTTGGTTTTCCGCTTCTAACTCGATTACGCGGGCCAGATAAATGTTTTTGTCTTTGTTGGCTATGCTTAGTTGTTCTTCCACAACTTTTGCGTACATTTCTGCACTAGCTGTTATTTTCACTGTTAATCCCCTTTTCTATTTTGTTTAATATTTCTTCAATTTTAGTTAATCTATCTTCCGTTTTTGTTCTGTATTCTTTATATTCAGTAACGTGTTCTTTTAATGCAGCCATATTAATGGAGCCCATTCCATATACATCAACACCAGTTCGATTTTTATCTGTCAATTGTGATGGAGCATCATCAGCTATAACGCCATAGTGAATATTGATATCGTTTGTCGTTAGTAATTCATCATCTTCTTTACGTTCGGCACGTCTTTTATAAAGTTCTTCCATATCAGATTTATAATAGTATTCTTTTATTTCAGCTTGCATAACAACGTCTAAGGCACTAAATTGTAAATCTTTAATTCCTGTTTTTAGTTTTCTTTGTGAAGAGTTTCGGAATGCAGCAGCTGCTATACCTTTTGGGCCAGAACCACTTGCATTTTTAACTTGAAAATCTCCGTCCCACCCATCATCACTACATAACATTGACTTATACATGGTTAAATGTGAACCGCCATCCTCAGCAATCCATTCGTTCTTATAGTTTTTATTATAGTTACGAAAATAAATTGCATGAGTTGACAACATTGAAGATTCATTTTTTTCAGGATTATCGAGTACAATCGTTGGTCTCCATCCCATACTTGAGTCATATGTTTGAGCAGTAATGTTTTTATTTTGACCCCTGTCATTTAAAACAAACATTCTACCATTATATGACCCAGCATCATTACCATTGTTAAAAACCATTCCCCAAGACGCGACACTTACAGAATTTGCTTCACTGCCGTCTTCCTTGTATCCTTTACTATAAAAAAGTCCCTTTTCTAAACCTGTAACAATTTTTTTCGCCCATGTGTTAGACTCACTTGGAGTTACAAAACCTTGCGTAAATAGTCGTCCATTCGACATCTCAGTAAAGTTATTATTATCTTTTGGATCTTTTGCTCTAATAGTGATACCTTCTAGCAATTTACCAGCAATACTTTCTGTTGTAACAGCACCTTTTAAATTAATGCGCTTTGCTTCAATTGTAATCTGTTCAGCAGTTTGGTTAATACTTGAAATGATATTACCAACTCTAACTGTGCTCAGAATGTCTTTTTCAGTTACACTGATACGAGATTCCATTGTTTTAACATATGCATCAGTCGCATACTTACCATCACTTTCAGTACGGGTATAGACTTCTGTTTTCTTGGCTGAAAGGTTGATACCTTCTTCATTAACTGTAAATCTATTATCTATCTCAGTAATTTTCTTGTTGTAATCAGCGGTTGCTACTTTTTCAGCTAAGTCAGAAATGATTTTATCTTTATCAACAATATCATTTGGATTTTCGACATAAGTACTTGCTTTATTTCCTTTTTGTAGCATTGGATGTGCTAACCAAAATGTACCGTTTTGAAGGACATATGCTCTTAACCCTACAGAAGCTGCTTCAGGTGGAGCTACTTTTGTAAATTCTTGTCTTGTCCAAGTGTCATTACTTATAGTGAAATCATAGGTACCAGCTGAAAATTGAGTACCATCGCTTTTCCAAAACACAGCAACCATTCTGATTTTCTTATTGTAGTGTTCTTCTATATTTTTAGTCATAAAATATGCTGAAACAACGACTTCTTCTCCTGCTTGAATAGGAATCCTATTAGAAGTAAAACTGTTATAAGCTGGACTTGTTTCACCGCTAACAGTCAATTTCATACTGAAATCACCTAAATATGTTGTACTTGTATCTACAACCGCTGGAAATTTAGCTCCAAGCCCCCAATATTTTGTCCCTTGTATAAATCTGGAGTTTCTAATTAAATTTACATTTCCAACTCCACTTACATAATTTTCAACATCTTTTATCTTAACAGTTAGATTTAGTGCATTTGAATGTTGTTCGATTGTTGAATTTGCTTGTTCTATTGCTTTTCTTTGTGATGTTTGTACTTCTTTAATTTCACTAATATTTTGCGAAATTCCCTCAGCACTTTTTTCTACAGTTGTAATACGCTCGCTAAATGTGTTTTGATCACTTTCAATCTTTGTTATATTTTCTTTTATGCCATCAACAGTTTCTTCTACTGTGTTTATTTTGTTTGTAATAGTTTCATTGGTTTTATTTAACGATTCAATAGAACGATTAAATCCTTCTGTTGTTTGTTCTACTGTTGTCATTCGTTTGCTAACATTACCTTGTTCGTTTTGTACGTCTGTCATCGTTCGATTAACAAGATCAACAGTTTCTTTTACTTCATTGTATTTTCCATTTACTTCTTTCTGAACAGCTTCTACTTTTTCATTAAGCTCTGCTTTTGCTTCTTCTACATCTGGAACAATTACATCCCATGTTGTTCCGTTCCACTTCTTTAGAACACCAGGCTTACCTTTCGAAGTGTCTAACCACAGCGATTTACCAGGCTCAAGGTTAGCTGTTGGTTCCGTATTGCTTTCGATGATTGTAGTTTGAAAGTTCTTTTGGTTCTCTTTTACTAACTCAGCAAGTTTCTTTGCTGCTTCACTTTCTTCTTTTGCTTCTTCTGCTTTTTTATCTGTTATGGCGTTTATTCGGTCAGTATACTTATTGGATTCCTCTAATAGCCTTTGATCTAATTCTTTTACTACAGAAAGAATATCAGCCGTCCATTTCTTTTGTTCTTCCGTTCTATCCACAAGTTCATCTCGTTTATTACTAAACTCATAATTATTTGGTGTCTGCTCATATGGGTAGCGGGTACGCTTTACTACACGTACATCAAAATCCATATTGTACTTATGATGTTGAAGGATTGCTTTATCTCCAACCTTTGGCTCATTCGAATCATCAAAGTTTGCTTCTTTATGGTCCACAGTAATAGAAACAACCGGAATATCATTTATAGCCTCTTCACAACGTTTCTTTGCTGTTTCTTTATCTTTAATTTTGTCATCTTCAATATTTTCAGCTTGCCTATATCGAATTAGTTCCGGCATTTTGTATTTCAATGGTGATTCATAATAATACGTAAATTGCTGACCTCCCCCCTCTTCTTCTGAAGGTGTATGTCCAAGTAATAAAACAGAGAAGCAACAATTTCTATCATCTGTTGTTTTCTTAATGGCATTAACGTTATAGCCAAACTTATATAACTTGTCTGTCGTTTTACCGATTCTATCCGCGAAGATAACAATCATATTATCGAATATACATTCAATATCAAAGCGTTCTAGCACTTTACGAATCATTTTCATCCTAGCTTCGCCACCGAAGTTATCGAACTGTAATTGAATTTGTTTTGAGCAACGATTGATGTATTTGAAGTTACTCCCCTCAAATGTATGTGATAATGCTTCCTCTATAGAAAAGTAACCGGAAACCTTTTTTTCTTGTGTTTGTAAAGATAGTTCGGCACCAACTTGTATCGCGTCACAATCTTTAAATCCAAGTTCATCTTGTTGGTTGACTAAAATAATATAGTACTGCCCTTCAAAGATAAGTAGGTTTCTATCTTCCACATATGGATAAACACGCTTGTTCATCTCTGTATCTGGAACTTCGAAACGAATAGAGGACGGTTCGTTCTTGCCCTCTATTACCTCAAAAAGTTTCATATCAACTAAATGAAATTGTTCACCCGTTGATAACTGTTCAATCTTAGGCCTTTCCACTCGCCTCATACTACCAACCCACTTCTAATACATTGATTTGATTATTGTGATTAGAGCCAACTTGCGAGAAAGCGCCCCCTTTAATAATCACATTATTAATAATGCTATCTTGTAAATTTTCTACTCGTAATGTTCTAACTTGGACATTTGAAAGAATGGATCTAAATACTTTTTTATTACCATTATCAATAGCTAATTCACCTATGTGGATATCAGCACGGGAATCCCAACCATTTTTATTGTTGTATTTGACCATTCCACCATTTAGGGCCCAATCAAGGGTGAAGTAATTCCACACTCCATCTTCCCAACATTCCTGGATATCTGGATTGTTAATTTTAACCCCAAAACCATAATCTGTTGCAATTCCTTTCGAAAATGATCTAATAACAGGATTGGAAATTCTGACATTCTGATATTGTGGCGCATTATCTCCTTCTTTTGATTTGAACCAAATGCCACGCGATGTTTCTTTACTTTTACCATTGCGAATATTTACGCCTTCAATTGTGAAATCACCACAAGTATCATTAAGAATTTGGAATACTAACCCGTGACCAATATCATTACCAATTACCTTTTCTGTTTTGAAATAAGACATATTATTCAACAATCCAAGTTCTTCCAATACGTTTTCACCTTGTGCGTTATAAGTGATATTTTTATGAATTACTTTGTAAACGGGACCAATTTCTACTAAACCTTTTTTTACATTTTTTAATTTAAGACTCACAGTTACATTGTCGCATGGTGTATTATCATAAGGCTTTGTATTTTGGTTCGTAAGCGTGTTTTTATCATTGAATACATAAATACCTACCGTTGCACCTGTCGATGTTGTGGCTGTACAATCCACGGCTTCTATGTCTATTTCTGAATCTTTCACAGCATTAAGAGCGATGTATGATTGTGATTCACCGCCATTCATAATTTTTGTATCTACTTTTACATCTTGGCAATGAGATAACACAAATGCTTTTGCATCTTTTGTCTTTTTAAAATCGAATACTCCACCTTTGAATACGATACTTCTCGTTTTATCATATCCGCCTATGTTAACTGTATCTTTATTTGTAAAGAACGTTGTGCTTCCTGTCTTTAAATTAAAAACAGCATTCGGATCTGCACGAATGCTAATGTTACTTGGGATTTCTAAATCGCCAATTGTATATATTCCTGCTGGCACATCTAACGTTTTTCCAGCTGATTCATTTAAGGCTTTTTGGAATGCTGCATTATCGTTTCCGTAATAATTGACACTGTTATATGGAATCATCGCTCTAATTGCGGCATCCAATGAAGAATGAGTACTTTTCACGTTCAATACTTCTTGTTTGATGTCATCATAAGCACCTTCAAAAGCTAATGACTTCCACTCTGTTCCTAAACGTAAAAATAAACGTTTCATTGTCTTGTCTATTGCAAGGGCTGAAACATCCGTTTTACTGTTAGAAACAAAAAAACCAACTCCATCAGTGCTTCCTGGTGGCATTCCTTTTGCTCCTACTGTATATCTGAAAAATCCTGATTTACCTATTAATTCATTAGTATCTGTCACTGATAAAGCAAGACCTGTATTGTCAGTTACTTTAACTTGTTGAAAGATATCTGTATTATCAAGTTTAGTTTTTATCTTCTGATTAAAATCATATAAAGTTTTTTCGCCTAATCGCGCTGCCACTACCTCATCAAAATTTGATGGATTTGCGGCTAAAAAATCAGAGATCAGTTTTTTAACTGCGTTTAAAGTATTTGTATCACCATTTGCTATTAGTGATTGTAAGTTTGTAACATCAGTAGCTTCTTTTTCTGTTAAATTTAAAAGAGCTTGTTGAACCGTATTAATAAATTTGTTGTTGTTCAAAAGCTCTAAATATACGTTATCTATTTCTAAATTCAATTCTTTCCGTTCATCAGCAGATATAAGGGTATTTATATAATACTTTCTTGATAAACTCATTACATTCGCTCCTTTCTATAAATAATAGAATCTCGTATTTACTTCACACCAATGGAACGTAGATGATTCAATTTTTATTTGGTTTATACCGGGAACAAGGTGTATCTCTCCTGCATCAGCATGTCGTACCAAATTACGACCATATTCATCTTCTATATGGAGCCCTTTTATAACAATGATTCCCTGTGATACTGCACCAGGATTGTAAATAGTCAATGAATCATTTGTAGTGAAGTTAGTAATCTTTAAATAGCGTGGATCACATTTAATGCGCCATGTTATATCATGCTGTGATGGGTTAATTTCCATGGAACCAATGTTTTTAAGATAAAATATTTTATCTTTGAATGTGTAATCGTACTTATCATCCCATTCTAAACCCATGCCCCAAGCAAATTTATTAGTATCCCATTCCTTCGCATCTAGTGATGTAAAGATACTTTCTCCGAAACCATCAGGTATAGAAAACTCAACAATAATTTCAAATAATAAAGAACCAGGTGGACGGTTAATTTTCATATTTTCATACTCAACACGTCGTCGTATGCCTGGTTCCCTTGAATAAATAATATAAAAATCTTCTAATCTACCAAATAAAGCATATAGTTCATTTCTTTTTTCATATACTCCCTCAATATCTCCTGTATCCACAAGAACCCTTAATTGACACCCTCGCTCTGTATAGCTTTTATTGTAATGACGAACACCAAACTGTCCTTTTATTTTCATCTTGTCTGATTCTTTTTGAGGTGGATCTACTGTTAATTCTAAAGTTTCTACATTGTAATCTTTTTTAAGGGAGCAAGTTTGTCCATTCTTAAATAAAATTATTGTATCTGGCATTTACTATTGCCCCCTTTTTAGAAAGTTTATATTATCCTCACGAATAGTTTCTTTTCGTACAACTCGCTGTACTGTACGACCATCAACAACGATAGGCTGATCTACAGTAACTTGTACAACTATTTCTTTTGGAGTTGAATCCATACCTGGCATTCCTGCATATGAAACATTCATTCCACGCATTGCACCTTCATTAAGTGATTGTATATTACTAGCCATCGTCCGATTCATATTAGCAACTAATTCTTTAATTGTGCCCGTGATACCAAGCGATTTCTCTCTTGATGACAGCGGCGTAACAGATACCTTGTTCCCCTTCTTAGTGAATAACTCTGGGCCAGCTTCACCAGCTATGAATTGACCATCTCCAAGAACATGACCACCTGTAGCCAACATTGGAACATGTGGAATTTTCGGTGCATCAACACCAGGTATTTTATTTAATAGATCAGCTGGTGTATTAAAGCCATCAATAAATACATTAATCATGTTAATAATTCCATTTATTGCAGACTTAATTCCACTTTTAACACCGTCCCATACGCCAAGTACGACTGACTTCATTCCCTTAAATGCACTTTCGACCGCACCAGTAACCCAACGGACAGGACCCATAATTGCTTCTTTTAGGCCTTCCCAAATTGATGATGCTGTGGATTTAATACCTTCCCAAATACTAGAAAGTGTTGATTTAATTCCATTCCATATATTATCGCTTGTACTACTAATCCAATTCCACACAGTTGAAATAACATTTTTGATTCCATCGAAAATACTTGTTGCCGTAGAAACAATGCCATTCCATAATCCGGTTAAGAAACCAATGATTTCATTCCACACTGCACTTGTTGTTGAACTAATTGTGTTCCATGCTGATATGATGAAATTCTTTATAGATTCAAAAATTGGTGTAACAAAACCAACAAGTCCATTCCAAACTGATGATAAGAAATCTGTAATGGCTTGCCATACTGCACTTGTAGTAGAACTGATTGTATTCCAAGTATCCACAATAAATTGTTTTACACTTTCAAAAATAGGAGTAGCAAAATACAAAATCGCTGTCCAAATCGCCTGTAGATACTGTGCAATGAAATTCCAAACAGTTTGTATAACAGTTGAAATTCCGTTCCAAATCATTGAAAAGAAATCAGCTATACCTTGAAGAATTGGTGTTAAGAACTCAACAATACCATTCCATATGCTCATAAAGAATTCTGATATGGTTGTCCATGCTTGAATAAAGAAATCGCGAATTCCATTTACAGCAGATGTAAATATTTCTACAATGCCATTCCAAAGTTCAGTAAAGAAATCCTTAATTCCATTCCAAACATTCATCGTGACTTCTACGACTTTACCCCAAATATCCGAAGCTGTATCCACAATTCCTTTCCACAAGTTAGCAAGAAATTCGATAATTGAATTCCATATATCAATTGTCTTTTGTTTAATAGAATCCCAATTTTTAACGATTGCAACGACCAATGCTACAACTGCTGCAATAATAATTGGAACAATTGCAACTATCCCCCACATTACGCCAGTGGCAACACCAAATGCACCAGCAAGCACACCGACTACGCTAGATAACGTTATAAATATTGGTGCTAATGCTAATATGGCCCCAGATATAATGCCAATTACTGTAGCAATAGCTGCTAATGTTGCTGCTAATTTAGGATTTTTCGAAATCCATTCAGCTAATTTACTAATTACATTCGTAATAATTTCTAAAACTGGTTCGAGTGCCATCTTTAAATCAGCGAATGCTTGTTGTAATTTAACAGTTGGAGAAGCATCTAATTTAGAAGTTGCATTGTGTAGATCATCTACACCTTTTTTTAAATCAACTTGTTTCCCTTCAGCTTTAAGAATAGTATCAATAACTTTCTTCCCTTGATCTTCCCACATTGTACCGAACATTTTTGTCCCAAGCTGATTTCTTACAGTTGCATCCTCTACATCAGCTAAAGCTTTAGTTGCAGCAAGCATGGCTTGTTGACCTTTTTCTCCACCGCCAGCAATTGCTTGACCCCAACCTTCAAATTGTTCAGCAGAAATATTCGTCTTTGATATGATTTCTTGCATGGATTTATCAAGACCATTACCAAAATCGGCCATCTGAATACGACCTTCTTTAACTCCGTCCAAAAGGTTATCGATATTCCAGCTTTTCGTATCAATGCCAGCTTCCATAATAGCTTGGACCTCTTTAGCTGAAAAACCCGCTTGAATCATCTGGTCTCCATATTCAGAAATGATATCTAATTGTTCGGGAGGGAATCCAACTTTTAAAAGGTGATTAACTAGACCTAGCGCTTCTTCATTAGTTATCCCTAACGTTGCACCAATTTCATTTGTTTCCTGTATCAACTCATTAAAATCAATACCAGCATAACTTGAAGCAATAGTTGCTGCACCTTTAACCACAGCTGCATTCGTTTCGTCAGAAGCATCTTTATTTAACGCCCATTGTCTACGAACACCTTCAAGCGCTTCTTCCCCATCAAGTCCATATGCTTCGATACCTCTCACAGCTTCTTCTACTGACTTTTTAGATGACTCAGGTACATCAAAAGATATATCAATTTTTGTTTTCAATTTAGATGTATCTAGTGCTGTTTCAATAGCCTTTCCTAAACCGCCACCAGCAACCGCTGCCCCTAGCATATTTTCTAAATCAATATCAAGCTCCTTGAACTTCTTCCCTGCATGTTCAGCTTCTTGAGAAAGTTTAGCTAGATCTTTCTTAACATTTTCTACAGAATTTCCATCATCAATTGTTGCAAGAATCTGCTTCATTTTTTCCAAGTCAGTTCTTGTCCCTAATGCTTCCACACCGATTTTATTAATTGCATCATCAAGCTGTTTAGATGATGCTGTTCCACTTTTAATAGCATTGACAAGCCTACCGCCTAAAACACTAGCAAAATTGTCTACGCTTGTTCCTGTGGCTTGAAATAGTGTTTCTAGTTGTCTTGTGGAAGTAGCTATACGACCTTCTTCGGCTTCCATCTCTTTCATGGAGTTTTGTAAGCTTTTTAGATGGTTTTCGGTTGCGATTACTTCACGATTGAATGCCCTATATTGTTCTGGTGATATCTTGCCTTCTGCAAACTTCTGATTGATCTGTGTTTGTGCTTCTTTCAGCTTATTTAACTTTTCTGTTGTTACTGTTACTTGTTCCGCTAACAATTGTTGCTTCTGTGCTAGTAATTCCGTATTTCCAGGATTAAATTTTAATCCACGCTCAACTTGTTTAAGTTCCTGTGTTAAAGCAACAGATTGTTTAGTAACATCTTTAAGGGCATTCCCTAATTTCGTTGTATCCGCTCCTAGAGAAATCGTAATACCACGGATGGATTTGTCCATATATTCACCACCTTTTTATAAAAAATAAAAATGACCACCATTTTGTATAGGTAGTCATCTTTAGAATGAATCGTAATCTTTTTGATTAGCTTTTCTCACTTTTTCTTTTTGCGGATTCTGCAATTCAATATATTCACTAATGTAATCAAGGCACATGCCAATAGTCATTTCGTCTAAATCTGAACTTGTAAGCTTGCATTTATAACACAAAGCAAGGAACATCTCAGTGGTAAATCCCTCACCATCATCAGTCCCCTGCTCATCACTTACATCTTTTTTTTAGATTGCATAGAAGCCATTAACATATCTTGAATTTCCGGAATGATTTCATAAATTGGGAACTCATCAAATGTATCGAGCCAAGTAATTGGATCAGGAATTGTTGGATCTGCTGTTTTGGCTAATACATAAGTAAAGTTATAGAAAACATCCATATCTAATAAACTAAAATCCATATTATCTAAATCATTCATATCTACATTCATTAGCGGATATAGTTTCATTAGTTCTGAAAAGTAATCCTTTCCAAATTGCGCTTTATATCGCTTAGGAGTTCCACCTGTGCTTTTTAATCGAACTTGTTTACCATCTACTACAATCGTTTTTTCCATCTAATTACGCTCCTTTTGGTGCTTTTACATATACTTTTTTGTACCAATTTTCATAAATCGCTTGCGTTGTTTTAGAAGTTGTTTTTGTTTTAACCATGCGTTTTCCATTGAGATCAATAGGACTAGATACAAATTTCAACTCATTTGTATTAGGCTCTGCAGAATTCGTTTTTGATTTAGATGCAAGAGTTGGACGACTTGCTGAACAGTTATACATAACATGACGTGTTGCGTTCACATCACCATCAAATTCAAATAATAATGCGAAAGGCTTACTTTTTGCATCTGCCAATTCGTTTAATACACCATCTTCTTCATCTAATTGCTCCCCTAATGCATCAATTGCAAATTGATCTGGCATTCTGGCAATTGATAATGTTCCATCATAGCCCTGGTTATTACTTGCAGAATAATAAAGCATGTCATCTGCATAAAATTCAATTAAGTCGCCTCGTGGATCAAACGTTAATTCAACCGCACCTGGCATTACAATTGGCGTTCCAAACGTAACTACATTATCTTTCACATCGTATAGTGCATAATGAACGTTTTTCAAACCAAATGTTACTTTATTTTCATTCACTTAAATCAACCTCACTTCATAAAATTTTTGAAATAATTTCTCAGATTCAATAAACGTCTCAAATGGGGATTCATAAGGAATCTCATGTTCATCTAAGACGTTTTTAAGATTGGCTTCTGCAACCAAATCTTTTTTAATTGTGTAAAGCTCAATATTGATATCATTTATTTCGTGATAGACCTTATTGTCAGCCATCATGTTGGATGAGCCGTCCACAAGGATACAAATATACGGTGGCATTTGTGCTGTTGTGAAATGCGAATAAGCCACAGGATAACCTGTAGCTTTCAAAATGTTTAATAGTTCTGCTAATGTCATTCCCGTATCGCCCTTTCAACGCGATCTGTAAATTCAGAGATGGCTTTCTGTTCTTCTGGTCCAATATGCGGAAATGTCCGCGATCGGCCAGTACCACCAGCAATTACATGTCCACGCTCGAGTAAATGTGTAAGTTGATGTTTTTTGTTATAAACAACCCATACACCATTTACTTTCTTACGTGTCCACCCCTTACGGTAATCACCAGATTTATCATCAAAGCCACCTGCTGTTTTTAAATTATTTACAGATTCTTTCGTTACATCATCAGCTGCCTGTTCTACTTTTTCTTCTACTTCTCTTGTATATAGCTCTACTTGTCTAGCGATTTCATTAGCTAAGTCATCAACACTAACCATAATACTTCACCCCATCTTTTCCATAGCTATGATGGTTAATGTTTTATTCTCCTCATTATCATTTATCGGTGGTTCAATAATGTCAAAGATACGCCCCTTTAAATTAATCCGCATCTCTTCTGTAATTCCCAAAGTATAGGGGATAATGAACCTATAAATTAGTGTTACTTGTGAAGCCGAAGCGGCAATATATTCTGATCCTTTTAATGTTTTTATCATAGTCCAAGCTTTTTTAAATTCTTTCCAATCTATTTCAACAACTTGGTCAAGATCATCTTTTATTGTTACAGGCTGTTCAATAATGATTTTATTTCTAAAATCTCCTGTGTTTAATGGCTGTTTATATTGAAAAGGACGCATATTATTCACCGTCCACTTTAATTTCTTCTAACGCTTTTTCAATGCTAAGACTATTAATCTGACTTAAAAAATTCTTGTCAAAATACTCTAGTGCATCATTATAAACATAACGAGAGCGTTCAAAGACTAACTCCTTGAACACCTCGTCATCATTAATGTCATAATCTCCACAGACTTTGATTAAAGCTTTATTAGATGTAGAAAGGATACGTCTTAGGTTATCGTCTTCATCATCACCTAGTCGCATCCTATCTTTGAATTGCTGTAATAATTCAGTTGAAATTACTGTATTCATTCACATCACCCTTAGCTTGCTGGAGTTTTAGGAACGAAAGAAATCTTTAAATCATAAACAAGAGCTGCTTTATTATCTTTTGGTTTACCATTAGCAAACTGTTTGATTGTATAAAGTGTAGCATCTTCAATCGCTAATGTCTGATCGAACTTTTTAAGCTTGTATCCACCTGCAATTGCTGCAAGGTATTGACCTTGTACAAAAAATAGCGCCTTTCCTACTGGAACCTCTTCTGATTCTACGGTTTGAATGTTATAAGGTAATGCCATCACCCATTGACCATTTGCAGTTTGAATTGTATTTCGTGCTTGTACTCCAATAGCATCCACAGGATTGACAACCATCACAATTTTATTTAATACTTTGCGAGATTTTCCTTTTCCATCAACAGATAAAGCTTTTACCACTTCATAAAGCTCCCCAGCAATTACTTCACCATGTTCAGAAGGAGCAAATGTTAATGTACCGGATGGTTTTTTATCAGTAACTGCGCCCGTTGACGGATTTACATCCTTCATTAAACCTACAGGTTGATGCGCTACTGATCCGCCACCATTTACAAAACCAAACTCTAAACCAACAGAATAAGACTCAACTAATAATGTTCGAACATAACGTTCAACCCACTCTGGCCCAAGTTCTAACATATCGTTTGGAATAGCTGCGAATGCAGTTAATTTAAGTTGACCAATTTTCTCTTCTCTAAACGCTGCGTTAACTTGTCCTCTAATTTCACCGAACAATTCGCCCCATGCATACGCTTTTGTTGCATCAGAATAAATGAACTTTGTAACTGCCCCTAAATCTTGTAGTCCTAAAGCATCAAGCAATGGATGTTCTTTAACTAAGTCTTCAAATACATGTTCTTGCGTAGTTACTGGAAGAATTGAACCGTCTTTAAATCCTCCTTCTTGTACAACAGCATTAAAGAATTTTGTTTCTGCTGCCGTTAATACGTTTTGACCTCGTTGTTGAAGAATAGAACGATCTAACATTTCATCATTTACTTGATTACGAACTGTATTAATCACATCTGTTTGCATTGCATCAAAGAAATTTTCAAAGGCTGCCGTTTGTTCTTGTTCTGTGCTTTCTGCATTGGTTAAAGCATCTGTTAATTTTGCTTTCGCTTTATTAAATGCTTCAGATTTATTAAATTTAATTACCATTATGTGTTTCCCCCATTTTTTATAATTTTAAAAAGAGCCCTTTAATCCCGCTGTTTTTTACAGGTGCAGGACTAGGCTCTTTTGATTGATTCTTATACTGATTTAATTCATTTTGCATTGATTGCATTTGAGCTTTTAATTGTGCAAGCTCCTCATTCGTGTTGTCTTCCACAGTTGTTGCAGTAGTAGTGGCAAAGCCGATTTCAACAGCTTCGTTTGCACTAAACCAGGTTTCCTCATTGACCATATTACGAATTTCTTCACGTTCAATATTTGCCCGTGTCATGTAAATATCTATGATGCCATCCTCTAATTTCTCTAGCATATCAGCTTCTTTTCTCATAAACGTTTTACTGCCCCATACAACTGTAGAGGCCTCATGGATCATCAACATCGATCCAGCTCCCATGATTAATTCATCTGCTGCCATCGCTATCACAGATGCCGCTGAACAGGCCCATCCATCTACATGGATTTTAACCTTTCCTTTATGCGACTTTAGACGATTGTATATAGCAATCCCATCAAAAGCACTACCGCCAGGGGAATTAAGATGAATAACTAAATCGTTATTTCCTGCTGCTTTCAAAGCACTATCAATATCAGCTGCAGAAGTAGATTCCCACCACCACGATTCACCAATGTCTCCGTAAATAGTCAATTCACTAACTCCATTATCTTCATCATGGACTACAGCAAAATTATGTGGTATGTTTGCTAACTGCTCATTGTACTTTTGATTCTTAAAACCAAATTTACGTTTCATCTGTTTCATTTGTATTCTCACCTCCTTCACTTGCGTTAGTTTCAGCATAGTTTTTCGTAATATAATGTTTGTTCAAGTTCGGATCATTTGAAATATCATATCCTACTTCCAATCTAAGCTCATTACCTGTGAAAACACTGGAAGAAATAAGCTTATCAATGCTTGTCGCAAGATCAAATATACTTTGATAAGAAACAGCTTTAACCTCAATCTTCTGTCCTTCAAGATACTCATTCATTTCAAAGAATTTCACATTCGCTTCATCTGACATCTTTTTTAATAATGGATTTACTGTGAAAAGCATATAATTTTTCGTTTGCTTTTCTACATCGGCCATCTCTCCATATAGCAAAGCTGTCGGAATACCAATAGCCATTGCAACTTGATTCAAAAAGCCATTAGTTACTTTGTTGATTTCATCCACACTCTGGCCGGAATTCCCTCCGCCTGACGTTTCAGCATATTTGAATCCCGGTTGTTGTGGAATGATAGCAACATCTTTTTCGCCAATAGCTTTATACATGTTATCAATGAATTCTTGAAGCTTTGCTTGATGTTCTTTACTTTTTGCAGCAAGCATGTCCATATCAACTGTTCCACGAATTTGATTTTTACGCTTTTGTGAGCTTAATATTCTACCGAATAAATCACCATAATCAGCAAATAGTCCATCAATTAACGGTGATAATTTATCATTGCGATATTTTAAATGAATGACTTCACTTTGCTTAAAGCTTCTTTTAAACTGATAATCTTTTACTGTGACATTTGTAAAAGTATCTTCAAAAACAGCGTATTCATTATGTTCAAAATCATCCGCAATAAGTAAATCACCATCATCAGCTTGTATAATTAACGCTTCATTATCATAAATGAGCTTGTAAATATACTTTTCCCAAAAGGTACTTGCTGTCATATTCTTATTCGGCCTAACATTTAATCGATAATACAACTCATTCTTTTCAAATTCTTCATCGTTTTTTACTCTAAATTCTGATTGACTAATTGTTCTTCCTAAAAAGGATATACATGTATCAATTGCTAATCGTTTCATGTGGACTCTGTTTGCCTTTTCAATAAATAATTCCACATCAAACATAAATCCTAATTCACTATTTCTTTTAAATACCGCATCTAGCCATCCAATGGTTATCACCCCCTTTACTAGAATTTAATATCGCCTATGATGAAATCAACTTCATCTTCAAGAATATTATCCGCTTGCCATAGAGCATGAATAAAGGCTTGGAATCCATCCGTTTTCCTTTTGAATTCATCTTTCTTCAGATATTCTTTGTTACCGTCTTTTTTGATGTGGACGTAGACGTTGTTGGTGTACCAACGCATTAATGGATTATCTCCAAAAATAATACGGTTATTAGCAAATAACGTTTCGACCCTTGGTGCTAACAAAGAATGAATTGCTTTTGGATTACGAATATATAGCAATATGAAACCTTCAGCTTCAAGTGCTGTTTTAACAAGATCAAGACGGAATGTATCGGCTACTATTGTATTAAACCCATATATCTCACGCATTTTTACAAACCAATCTACAATGTGAGAGATATTAATAACTGGTTCATCTAGAATAGTGAGCAATCCTTGTTCTTCCCATTCCTGGATAGGAGCTTTTAATTTAACTTTGTCCAAGAATCCTTTACGGACAAAAGAATGAGTTTTCCAAATGTAATTTTCACCCTGTTTAAACAGTAAGCCGACCGATGCGAAGTCTTTGATGCTGGCGAAGTCGAGGCCGCCCACAGCTGTTTTATGTCTTAAATCTGGAATTTCTCTAAGTGTTTCTCCATCTTCTTCAAAACCAGTACGCATTATTTCTTCCCATGAAGCTACAGACTTTGTTAAATCTGTTTCTGGATAGTTCATACGTTTTGTTATGAATTCTTCCCGATTAGATGGATTGTTTGCTAACTGTTTATATTGAGTTAATACCTTTTTAAATAACCCTTTAGCATATGAGCTTCTTGGTTCACTAAACATCGGATTAGCTTTTTCCCACACATCAGGATTATCAATTTCTTCTGGATCATCAATCTTACAAATAAAAGGAAACAATGGATCCTCTAAATCCTTTCCTTTTAGAATGTTCATTGCTCGCTCTTTCGTCTTGTCTAAGAATCCATCCCGAACAAAACCATCTGTACCAATAAAAAATTCTCTAGCATTTGGCACTTTTCCAAGTCCACTAGAGAATACATTTACTACATCAAAGTTTTCATATCGATGTATTTCATCGTAAATAACACATCCATCACGAAGTCCATCTTTAGAACTCGCATTAGATGTATGATATTGCATAACGCTTTTTGTATCATTACCAAGGATTTCAACCTTAGTACGATAAAACATGTCTTCTAATACTTCTTTACCTTCAATTGCATCATATACTTCACGAAAAGAAACTTTTGCTTGCTTCTCGTTGTTGGCCACAATCGAAACATTGTAGCGATCTATTCCGTGTAGTGGACTAATAAAGAAATGGCATAAAGATGAAATCAAACCATTTTTACCACCACCACGAGCCATCATAATTAAAAATTGCTCGTAAAAAACAGAATCATCTTCTTTATAAAAAAGAAAGACAAATGCTGTTAGGAATTTTTGAAATGGCTGCAATTCAAAATACCATTTCTCAGTGAATTTTATATAGTCCTCATGCATTTCATTATCGAAATACAAATCATCACGTATTAAAATGTATTTCTCCAGGTACTCCATTAGCATTATGCGCTCTTTATTTAGCTTAATTTTCCCTGTCCGATACATTTCAATATATTCATCAACGTATTGATTTTGAATCATGTTAAATCTTTAACTGAGCGCGTAGTTTTTTGAGGAACATTACTTACTTCAGCGGATGCTTCCAAACCAAGCGCGCCTAAAATTTTTATCATTCGGTCATTGGTTTTATGTAAATCATTGATAGAAGGATTGGATTTTGGGCCATGCATACCAGATACTTTTATTCCTGTATCTTGAATATCATCGATAAGATCACACTTCAAATCCCACAATGATAAGTAGTCTTGAACTAAGTCTTCATAATGATATCCGATGATTTTTTTCTTTTTTAATTGAGTGCATAAATCCTTTTCAATTTGTTTCCTCAATGATTCTCGGTTCATTGTAGCCACTATATCCCCTCCTTCCTAATTTACAGTAGTTCCCAATTTAATATAACGCGCGAAAATGCTCGTGAATTTGGAAAATCGACCCCCTCCCCGGTGCCCAGCTCATCGAAAAAAGCCAAAGTTTTTGACCGGGGGGTGTATTTGAAAATATTTTTCTACCACTTCTCATCGTGTTCCCATTTATTCTGTTTCTTTTCGAACGTTCTTCCGTGTTCTTTGTTATGACAATCCACACAGACTGTTTCAAGGTTATCGATATCAAGCGCAAGCTCTGGATGATGTTCAAGCTCTTTGATATGATGGACAACTATCTGTATCTTCTTACGCTTGGCGCTCTCACTGTATTCATTGGTATCAGTTTGGACTCGACCATTGCGTTTACATTCTTGACACTCATAGTTGTCTCGCTTCTTCACTTGTTCTCGTAACTGTTTCCACTCACCACTATCATAGAACTTTCTCTTCTGTTGTTTGGTTTTATATTCTTTCATTTGTCTTTACCCAACGTAATTGATTCCCTCTATCTCTTTCCAATAAACCTTTTATTGGTGTTTGTGTGAGATATTCTATTGAGTAAAGCATAGGCTCCTGTCCATACAGTTTGTAATACTTGAATCGATTAACATCAATTCCAGCCTTCCTGTACGCTTTCTCATGAGGTTTAAGGTATTTGTTATATGCTTTCTTATCGATAGGTAAAAGACTAAGTAAAGTAGTCTTTCCGTTTAAAACATTATCCATCTACGCTCACTCCCGTATCAATCCGCTTCTAACGATGTTGAATGTCAAGACAATTCTCACAATAGAAAGTAGCAGATACTTGTTTAATGAATTGTTTATCATCAGAATAAAAAGTAGTGACATTACTATTTAACACTTGATATTTATGTTCACACATTCTCTACACCACCTATGTAATTTTTACACAATAAAAAGGAGCACCCAGTCCATTGGATGCTCTCAATGTGAAAGAGTGTTCGGAGACGATTATTGAATAGGATAGCAGTTAGCTTGTCCTATACTCAAATATATGCCTGTCCTTCTCAAAATGTGAAACAAAGTACCCGTATTAGATACTTTAATTTATTCAATAAGGTAATAATCTAAAATCTTGTATCCCGTTTATCTACTTCTTTTGCTTTAAGAAATTGAATCATAATGATTAAACTAATGATTGTACCTAGACTATAACCGATAAAGAAATCTAACCACGTCATCCTTATCTCGCTCTCCTTTAATTTCAATCTATTAATAACCAACAATTAAATACAAAATTAAACAAAAAAAGAAGGAATTTGAATTAAATCCCTCGAATTCATACAAAAAATATAAGGAGTGATGCAATGCTGCGAACTATTAGTAGTGTAACAATACGCTGCGCAAGTTTCTTATTCGAAAATATCCTACTTTATTTCTTCCTATTAGCCCTAAACATCACATTTAGTATAATAATTATGGATCTTATTAACGCTATTCCAACTGCTTCAGAACCTATCGAATCCTTTAAACTATTAACCGGTTACTATTTCGAAGAAAACTCTACATTTTGGAAATCGATTTTGTTATTTCTATTAAACGGGATAATCTGGATTATCTTAGCTATAGTTCCTATTATGGTTGCTATATCTACAAGCGAAGAATACGCCCGTTGGCTTAGAATTCTTTTATTGATTTTCGGAGTTTCTTTTTTATTTGCTGGATTATATTTTATTGGACACGCAATTAACATGTTCGTTATGATACTTATACTCGGAGGTATCCTCTGGTTTTTTGTAAGGGTCTTAAGCAGATAAGCTGAGACCTTTTTTACATAATAAAAAGAGCAATCATACACAATTGCTCTTTCGTCAAATCATCTATACTACTATATTAACAGTCTTATTCCATCGCGACGCATCATAAACGCATCAAAAAGGTATCATTTATATTCCTCAATCTTCAATGCACACGCTAAATCTACTAATGTTTTACGTTTCTTACGATCAAAGTTTGGTTTGCTGATTCCCATACTGTTGTATACCTCGAAATCATATAACTCATCTCGCCCCATAAACTTCTCAATAATCAATTTCCTAGATTCCGCTGATAAACGATTAATGCCCTTCCAAATAAGAGTCATGTATTGTTGTTTTTCTCGTTCACTATCTACAAACTCAATCACATTTTCGGTTGAGGAATGAAATTGATTTGTATTACTTGGAGGTGTAAGTGAATACGTCGGCGTTATCTTTGGCAGATACTCATCATCAACAGATAGCATGTACATACGATACTTTCTTAAAGCACGCATTGCTTTCTTTGCTGATTCCGTTCCATCTAATTCTTTCATATCTAAATTCAATGTTGATTCATTCATATGTATGACCTCCAAATGCGTATTGTATATAAAGTAAAAAAGCAACGCATTAACGTTGCTTTTTTTAATAGACGATTTAATCAATCAGCGTAACCCATATTTTTGTTTAAGAGAGGAGAAATTGAAGTAACTCACACCTCTTTGAACCGACGAGACATAATTCTAACAAAATGAGAAGTGTCCGTGCTTTAGAAGAGAATCATCGGCTCAAAGAGAGGTGTAACCCTCTCCCTCGTTGGACAGACCCTTACTTACGTTTATTCGTGAGTAAACTATAATTAATTGCTCTAGCCCGAGACGTTTAGAGAAATCTAGAAACGACATACAGTACCATTTCCGTGGCAGTTCTTATTACACTGCTTATGATACAAGAATATTTATAATATTTTTTATCAATTTTTTATCAAAAAGAAATCACCTAATTAGGTGATTTCTTTTTGATAATTATAGCATCCAAGACCTTTAAACATCCGCTTCAATCTCAACCATCTCAGAATATCGAACCCCAACTTCATCTCTTATAGCCTCATACACATCTAATTCATCCTTGGGGTCCTCCACTGAAATTACAACCGCAAAGTCTTGTTCATAATCCTCAGGAATGTCCCATCTATGAGACATTCTCAATTCAACATACCATAGACCAGAGTCTACGGAGGATCTTTGGAATTGTTTTTCTAGCCGAATCACAGGATGATATTTTTCTTTATATGATTGGCCTTCTAAACCACCTATCCCCGTTTGAACTTGAATTTTCTCTCCTTCACCATTCTTTTTATATAAATTAGCATTTATATGTACTAATACATAATCACTTTGCTTTCTTCTATCTACCTTTGGATCCCACACAATAGTTACTCTAACTCTTACTTTATCTCGCCCTTTTCCAGGAATATTTTCTGTAAGAATACTAGGAACCCAAAAAGGTATTTCATAATATGTTTGTTGAGTTAATGTCCCCTCATGAACATATGTCGCTCTACTCCTTAAAGACTCCATGCATTGCTGTATGTTAGGAATACCGAATCCTAAATGTTCCCTTACATTTTCTCTCGGATAATTATATGACTCCTGTGGGATATCAGAAAAATGAATTAAAAGTCCCTTTACTAAATTATGTGACGCACCTGGTATTTTATCAAACAATTCCGCAGCATAAGAAGCAATAATTGGTGCTGCATAACTTGTACCAGATCCATAAGTAATATGTTGATCTACTGTACTCATTGCCACTGCTTGAATAGATGGATCACTCTCGCCCGACTGAGTAACATTTCCACCATCCGCCACTATATCCGGTTTCAAGCTATTATTAAACCCTGGTCCTCTTCTAGAGAATGGTGAAGGATGATTAATTTCACCTAATGAACCTGTGCTATTCTTTTTTACTATTGACCCTACACAAAGAGAAAGAAAAGATTCTCCAGGAGGTAAAATTCTTGTTTCATCAAATGCAAAGTGGCCTGGATATCCATGTGCTCTTAAGTACCTATATAAATATGCACTATCTATATTACCAGCTGAAACTACAAATAGAACACCATATGTTCTACTTAAAATATCAAGTTCTTCTGCTAAGGTACTAACTTGTACGTCACTTAGAGTAGTCCCTCCTGTAATTGGGTCTACTAGCCCTATGGACAAATTGTATACCTTAACATTCCTATAGTATCTCCCTACTATTCTACGAATCTCTCTAATAAGCTCACTATTTGTGAAATCCATACTATTTCCTTGCTCATCCTTACCAAAAACACGAACATCTAAAACTTTTGCAAATGCAGTTAATTGTCCTCTTTCTAGGTCTCCTTCAATATTGTCTCGAAAAACAACGCGACTGGCCACAAAAGTACCATGACGGGTATCATATTGATTCGCGATTAAACCATCCATATTATTGATAGTATACGGGCTAATCAATTGATTGTTCTCAGAAACACCTGTATCAAATATACAGACCACCGCATTACCTGTAGAATCGTTTACTCTCAAATCATTCAATTCGGTGGGTCTATTTTGAATCGTAGATAGCGCAATCTGCCAATTTGCTTCTACAAGCCGAACAGAACTAAACTTTTGTACTATAGTAAGCACAGTATTAGCTTTTAAATCAGCTTCAATTATGACAGATCCATTAGAATGATTATATGAATCTACTATGTTTTCTTCTGCGTTTATCACACTTCTAATTTGTTCTAGGAAACCATAACTTTGAATCTCTTCTGGTAAATCTGAAAATGATTCAATAACTACCTTAAGTTGTCTCTCTGGCTCCCCCTCAATAATGTCCCTAATTTCATTTGAAACCTTATCTAATGGATTAACGACTTTAATTTCTTCTAAAAAAGAAAAATAACTCTTACCACTATGTTCCTCTGTTGTAGCATATACATCTAATCTTTCTTGTAAAACCCCAATATCTTGAGTCTTAATTACACCATATCCAACAGAATCACTAATCATATCCAAAATGTGTATTCGCGAATTTTCCTTTAAGTTATTATATCTATCTTTTAATTTTTCTTTATCTGCTAAATGAACCTCTATAAACGCCCTATCTTTAACAATATCTTCACTTGCGTTTTGATATTGAATAACCTGTTGTATATTACCAATTAAATACTGCCCATGAGTATAATAATCTGCTCGTCTGTATGTAGATCCTCCTCCACCAAAATTAGTTGGATTTCTGCTTACACTATCTGGATTAATTCTAAGATGTGGTCTTCCGCTACTCCCTCGATTTTCATTCATTATGCTCTACATCACCTTTCAATTTCTTATGAAGAGTTGATTTTGGAATATCCATAATATTACTTAGATATGCTAAAGTGAAAATCCTACTTTCATCTCGTAATTTCCTCGAAATTTCAACTTTTTTCTGTAAAGATAATCCTTCTAAATCTAACAATTTTAATATTTCTTCAACAATTAGTGGGTATACTCGTATTTCTTTATCAGCTTCAATAACCCATCTTCTAATTCCATTCTCTACACCTTTAATAATATTAGCAGGTGAGAAGCGCTCTGTAATTTCTCCTATACTTTTTATCCATCCATTATCTAATTTTATTTTGCTTTTGATTAGAGTATTTTCTATAACTATAATCCGTTCCTTTTGAGAAGGAAGTTTAAACTCAATTATGCCGTCAAACCGCCTCCATAAAGCTTTATCTAATAATTTCTCATGATTAGTACAAGCTATAACAAGCGATTGAGAAGAAAGGTTATCCAAATTTTGCAAAAGAGAAATCACAATTCTTTTTAACTCACCTAGTTCTCGATTATCATCTCTCATTTTTCCAATAGCATCTAATTCATCAATTAATAATAGGCACGGACGACTATTCGCAAACTTAAAAATCTTCCCTAAGTTCGATCCTGTTTTGCCCAAAAATGAAGAAACTACTGAATCAAAATTAATATATACTACTTCTAGATTTAATTCGTTAGCTATTGCATAAGCCGTAAAAGTTTTCCCCGTACCCGGAAGTCCATAAAATAATACTTTACTTTGAGGTACTAAATTAAATTTCGCAAGCTTCTCTTTATTCTTCCACTGGCTAATAATATTCCTAATAGAATCTAATACGTTATCTCCTAAAATAACTTGCTCTAATTTTATAGCCGATTTTCTTAATTCGAAAAAATTATCATCATCATTTTTCGAACTGAGATTTGAAATAGATTTATTTATTTGAAATTTGTTTATTGGCTCTAAAGTTAAAGAAGTTGGGGCTATTTTACTGGGTTTTGGGCTTGGTTTTTCTAGAGCTTCTCTCATTTTCATAGCTATTTTAAAATTTCCTTTTGTTTCTTCGAACTTTATCAAATCATAACAATCATTTACAAAACCTTCATAATCTTCTGTCGCGAATGAATGAATCATGCTAATAATATAATTACTTTTGGACATAAAAACGCTCCTTTGAATACTGTATAAACAAATTAGTATCCATATTTTAAAAGGATTATACCATATTTTTGTCCACATTATGTTAAAAAGTAGAATTCCGGGATATTCTTATTTGAATTTTTATTTTGTCATTATATTTAACTATACAAAACATAAGGATATGTGTAAGAATCTTTTTATTACAGCAATAGCTTATGATTCTCCCTTCTACAATTCACTTTTATTATATGAACTTCAAAAATTTCACTCGAATACATTTTCAATTGCTCTATAGCTATCCTTTGTGGATGTTCTTCATCGTCAATTAAAGTCACTCCTTAAGATGTAGCACTCCAAATCTCATATCCGCAATCCTCCATCCACTTATAAACTTCCATTGTACACAAACCATCTTTTCGTTTTATTATTTGAACTTTATATAGTTTACTTGAAGAATATAGTTCTCTTACAATCTGTTCCATATTAACATTGACTCCTTAAAAAATTGATATTTAATAAGTATAGCAATGAATGAAAAGGTACAATTCAATATTAGCTTCCAACAAAAAAAGACTACAAAATCATGTAGTCTTTTTTCGACGTGTATACAATTAGTAACAAATTATTAATGCCTAACTCCCGAGATCAGGATTTAATTGTTTCTCTGTTAAAAATATATAGAACTCATCAAAACATTTCTTATGATAGGATCCAAAAAACACATCAATTTTCTCTTCTTTAGATTTCACTTCTAATTCTGTAATCAGTGCCTTTTCTTTAACATCAACACTCTCTATTTTATTATAAGGGATAGATTTAAAAGCCTTTTTAGTTAATCTAATACCGTAATATATGTATCGTTTGTCTGTCAGAATGTAAACGTTCATGTCCTTATTTTGATATCTTGGTTGGGCAAATGAATAACAAATTGTTTCCTCAGGTAATAGTCGGGATTCAACCGATTCAACAGACAGTTTTACCATTGAAAAATCCCCCGGCTGAGAATCGAAAGCTCCCTTATATTTTTCATACATCACAGGGTTTTCTTGCTTAAACACATCTAATTTATTCATATCATAATTGCTCATCATTAAGAATAATATGATACACACTACACCCAATCCCAAAATAATAAAAATTGTCCCCATTGGCTTCCAATTCCCCCTCGTATACTTTTATTCCCATAATAATATGCGAAACTAAATTAAGAAAGAATTTATATCATATAAATAAATAATAAATAAATAAAAACCGCTACAGCAAGCGGTTCTCATTCTTCTACCTCTATTCCCAACCTATAAGCCAACTCACACAACGCTTTATTCCTCTTCCTATAATAATCTGGCTGAGACATATTTAATATCCTACACATCTTTACCCAACTAGGCTTCTCTTTCCCTAGATAGGCTAATTCAATGAGCTGTTTATCCAACACATTCATCTTCTCTACACCTTTTCGTATTTCATGAATATAGTTAATCCGTTCTAAAACTGTTTTACTCATACCGTTCACCTTACCAATTTGTACACACTCTATACCTCTTTCATCTATACTTGATAAAAATAGGTGATACTTTTTCAAAGCCTGAAGCACATTCTTTTTCGTCTGCTCTTTATTAAGAACAGGTAGGGCAATATCCAACATACTCTCACTCCTTCACCATTTTCAAAAATGTATCCAACGGCATAACTACCAACCACGGTTTTCTATCCGCCTTAATCGCTAATGCGTCTGGTTGTTCCCGTTCATCTTCTAACCAATTGTATAGTGTCTTGAATCCGTCTTTTCTCGCCTTTACTTCCCATTCAAGACCTAATCCCTTTACATCATTAGAATACCCATCTACTGCACCAGATAGCGGTACACGCTCACCCCCTATTAAACTAGCAAATTCTCTTTCACGTCTTGCTCCTTTATCTCGTTGACTTCTTCCCATACTTAAATCTCCATTCTATAAAATGATTATTTTGTTCAAATTTTAGATAGATGTTAATATTATTCATAAAGGAGGTCTATTGATGAAAAATTCATGGAAAAAAGTTTCTTTGATTATTTTCATAGCAATTATCCTTTTAATAATTTTATATTTTTTTGGTATGTCACTTTTTTGGAATCAGCCTTAAATTAATCCGAGCGGCTAGCGTGTGCCAGCTGCTCTTTTTAATACGTTTTCCGCAAATCGTAACTGCTGCCCTATATACGGATCATTTTCATTTCCGCCAGTTGCAATCCAGTCGCCTACACGTTGATTAATATCTTGCAATACTGGCAATGGTAACTGTGATGCTATCTTATTTATTTGTTCCAGGTATGTCATTCTTCTCCCTCGTTTCTTAAAAAATCAAATTGTATAGCATTTTAAAAGAATGCAAGTTGCCCATCCATTCTTTCTAATAAATTAACTGGTTGCTCTTCTGCTTCTTCATGCCCTTCCTGCTCAATGATTGGAACAAAATTAGTAAACCAATGTAACGGAAAACATCCGCCTGGTTTCTTCTGTTCCTCATCGTGCCAAAAGAAGCAATGCGTCTTTTTCGGCTGAATAACGTATTCCTTTAGGGGTTTGTTTTTATACCCTTGTTGTCGCCAGATAAGTTGAGCATGATAGAATATATCTTGATCAAGACTAGGAATTTCCGCTTGTGGTTCTTTAGGCCACTCCTCTTCTTCTACAACACGAAATCTTTCACCTTGATAACACCCGAAATGTGCATTTACGTTATCGAATCGACTGACATAACAGTGATCCGGTTTAGCCGGAAAGACGAAATACTCTTGTTCTAATCGCAACTCTGTAGAAGCATCAGCATTTATACATACCGCCTTCACTGTCGTCACCTTCTATCTACTTTTTAATAACCGCTATCCTGTCTTTCAAAGTTCTCAGCGTTCTTCTCTTTATAGGACCTCACAATATTCTCATACTTGTACCCGTACAGGTAACATAAACGGAAGAAAACACTAAATGCTCGGCGTAAATGTCCTACTGTTGTAGTTAAATCACGATACTGACACCACGCACGCTTTGCCTTTAATATGTCTTGTAAATACCATTCAAATAACATGTTTACATTCGTCACATCTTTTCTTAACACAGACTGAATACTAAGGGATTCAACTAGTTTACGACGAACTGTACCCTTATCTAACTCAATTGCGATATTCATAAGAAAGTGAAATCCATCAATTAGTTCTTCCAGTAGCCCTTGCTTCGGAATACCAAAGCCCGTGCTCCACATTTTAAATGCTCTTGTTTCATTCCATGCCTCACTGATCTCTACAATCAATGCACGGAATAGCATATCTAATTTGTCGTTTCCTTTATACCCAATACGTTTGTCCAATTCCTTTTGCATTTCAAACAGTTCGCTTATATCAAATGTTTGTTTCTTTTCTTCTGGTGTAATTACATGTAACTGAATCATTATAGGTTCACTCCAAATCTAAATTTAAGTATGAACATCGTCAAGCTGATTAAAAACCAGCTATGTCATTTCTCCTTTAAATTTCAACCTTCTCCCTCCAATAACTCTACTAACTCCTCAAACGAGCATTCGAACAAATTTCGAAGCCCGTCCTTGGATTTATAAATACCTCTATCAATCAATTGATCTATGATGTGTTGATACAAAGTTACCCCACCATGTCCTCGACACAGAATTGAAGTTCTACACTATTGGCTGAGAAGTATTTCACTGGTGCATCAGTTTCATTAATTGCCACGCAGCCAATAACACCCTCAAACTTGTTATCTTCACTCTGAATAACCACTTTATATAAAGTGTCCTCACGTTCACCGATATCCCCTAGTTGGAATTCATTCATCTTACGACCTTTCTTATGAAACATCATGAAACGTTCAAAATCTTGTAATTCTTCATCTGTTGCTTTTCTGAATTTACGCTCCTTAAAACTCTTCCAAAAAGTTCCACCCTTATAGACTTTGTACCCATGTACCACTAATGCAATACTTGTTTTATACACATTTTTCGTTTCCTTTTCTAAAACTCCATACCATTTCACACCATTATCAATTACTACAAACATTTCTCCTTCTTCCAATTCCAATGATTCTTCCAACAAATCCCATTCTTCCGTTAAACAATTTCTAAGTTGTAAAAATTGCTTTGTTTCTTCCCAAATTAACGCTGTCTCATTTTTTTCATCGTCTACAATACAAGCAATTGCTCCTATACCTTTTGAAGATACCTCTTTAAATCTTTGACCAGGTTTAAAATCACCTTTTTGCATACCTACTAAAATTTCACCGCGTGTTAATCCTGTCGTTTGCATTTCGTTTCCACCCTTCTTAACTGTTCCTCAATCCATTTGCCTGTTGTATTTACGTATTCCTCACGTGTATGAGCGTTTTGTGAAGGGGATGGTGTAAATACCATACCCCAACTACTAACGCTTGTTACGTGAACGTTTAAACTTTCTAGAATTGTATTCATCTATTTCACCTCATGCCGTTCTATAACTTGTTCCCTTAACTTGATATAAATAATTCTTACTCATTCCGAACAACCGATCTGCTGCCGCAAATCCAATCTTGTCTTCAAGCGTGTCTAAATCTTCATTGCTGGTGTACCAGATTGATAGATTTCGTAAATACCGCTCATTTATAATCTTGTAGTACATATCCTCTTTGAATTCGCTGTACTTCGATTTTGCTAGGTCATCCCATATCAGAATGTCGCATGTACATAAATCGTGAAGTATCTCATTCAGCCGTTTCTTATTGTCATTTAAGAACGATACATTTTGAATCTCAGCCATAATATTTACATCTTGAACACATAACACTCGGATACCACGCAAACGCCCTGTATGCTCGTCTACGACCTTAAAATGATTTAATGCGTATTTAGCCGCCGCTACTTGTAAATGCGTCTTACCTAGCCCATATGAGTTATTTGCTTGCCGCATCTTGTTCCGTTCTCCTGGTGGTAAACTTTTTAATTTCGTTTCTCCCACCTCAGCAATAAATCCGATGCTATTTATCTTTGAATCTCGTATATCATTAAAGATTTTCAAATATTCAATCATCGCATTGTACAAAGTTTGCTGTACTGCTGTTTCTCTTACATAGTTATCAAACCGAGCATTCTCAAACTCTGACGGAATCATCGCATTTTTAAAACGGGTCATTAAGCTTTTACGTTCCAAGCATTCGCACTCAATAGCAACGTCTACATATTTACCTTTCAAAAACTCTGATGGCTGCTTTTCGAATGTATAACCTCTGTCTCCGCACCTTTCGCAATCAACCGACTGACTTTGCAAATCCTCTGTTATTTGCTGGTTGGATTCCTCTTCTAGCTTCTTCTTGTGCATAATCTCTGCTCGCTTCATAAGGCCTTGCATTATGTCCCCGAGTTTTTCCATTCTTCCACAACTCCCATTGCTGTAAGTAACCTTCAAACTTAGTACCGAATAATGTTTCTGGTCTTAAGTATTTAGCCTGTGACGTTCCAGTCCATTCAGCATGTTTTACATCAATAACCTTTTTAAAATCATCTACAGTAAACTTTTCATCTAATCTAGCTTTAATAAATGATTGAGTCTTCTTTGTTGATGATCTGTAACTACTACCGCACGTATCGTTGAGATAGTTTACTATCTCGGCAATATATTCTTTTTCTTCTTCTTCTTTTTCTTCTTCTTTTTCTTCTTCTTTTTGTCCACGTGACGTACCACGTATCGTCGACGTATCGTCAAAACCTGCATAAACACTGATTTTCTCTACTAACTTTTCATTCTCTGTTTTCTCTAAAATGAATTGTATTAGAGACAAGTCTTTCACCTTATCGATCTCTTTTTTAAGACAATCTTCAATCGGTTTTCCGCCTCTTGTTAGGTTATACTTACCCCAATTTTTAATAGCTATTTCACGTGTTTCCTTGTTATACTTGATTAACTTATGATGATTTTCAAAGCGATCAAGTAATGCCCTTGCCGATTCAACCGAAAAACCAATCTCAAAAGCTATTATTTTAGGAGTAATTTCATATACACCTAACTGTGTAGTGTGAGGATTGGTCAGAAGATAAACCATGAATAGTTTATCCTCTGGTGTCATGTCCTCCGAAACTTTCACGTCTGTCCAAAATTCTGTCTGTACAGGTCTAAAAATAGCCATTTCTATCTATCACCTACCTATTGTGCTTTTTGCTGATTTGCTTTTGCATCATTCAACCATGAGGTAATTGTTCTTTGGACATTTGATGCTTGCTGCACTGTAATTCCTTTAAATGTTTGGATACCTAATGACTGTTTTACAGTTGTTTTCGTTTCTTCAAACGGCATATCGTATACTTCAGATAACTCCCTAATTTGTGCATGAATCGCTTGTATTCGTTGCTCATTAGCAACTTGTGCCTGTCTTTCTTGCTCCTTTTCTGGAACAATACTTTGTTGTTTACTAGTTTGTTTCGGCTCATCATCTTGTGGAATATCTTCACCGGAATAGATGTATAATCCTAGCCCATGTAATGCAATAGCCTTCGCTAAACATCTCTGAATAGATGTATTGATTTGAAATGATGTAGGCGTTGCAATTGGTTTATTGTAGTTATCTAATACTGGATGAATCTGCGAACGTGTAATGTTATTGACTGTCACTTCAACTTCTACAAAGTAGCCGACCTCTGTTTTTAGATAAGGCAATCCATCAAATCTAGCAACTCGCCAAGTTGCATCAGGACATTTTTTTAATAGCTGGTCTACCGCCCAGGACCAACTTAAATAACTGAAACGCCCTTTCTTTTCAACATGTTTACTGACATCAATAGACGCCAATTCTGTAAAATAATTTTTGGGTTCACTCATCGGATTCTCACGCTCTCACCTTGTTTTAACGTGATACCATCCCATTGCATACCATCTTTAACCGCTGCAAGTAATGCTTTTTTATCCACTTTTGGCTCCTGTGGAATCATGTACTCCGGTGGGATAACAGCATCAATTGCAATATCTAAACTTGCTGGATTCTTTTGGATACCTACTGTTATCAATGCCCCCTTAACACGTCTTTTATCCACAGCAACCATTTGCCCGTATAAGTAATCTTTAATGTTTTTTACGTTGTTTTCAAAAGCTTTGCGACGGTCCCCTAAACGTTTTTCTTCCACCTTAATAGCTTCCGCCTGTGCTTCAATGTTGCGAATTAATAACGCTGCGCCTTGCATTTTGTCGTCGATTGCTTCATCAATTGCTTGCAATGTATCATAAATGACTTCTTGATCTACTCCGTCCTCAATCTTTTGTTGTAATTCGTTGAAGTTACTTGTTAATTCGTAAAGTTTCATAGTTTCATATCCTCCTAAAATGGCATACTGCCGTATGGTTTATTTATTAATACGGTAATGACATAATCGATATCTAGCTTTTTTGACTTGTCCGTTTCTTTATCAGACATGCGTTTTAAGTTTTTTACCGCGATTTCTACCTGCTTTTTTAACACTTGATTTTCATATGACTCTTTCATGTAATCACCTCATGTGATATACTGACTGCGAATATTTTTTTGTAAGGGACTCCTGCTGCAACAGGGGTCTTTTTATGCATTTAACACATACTCAATAATATGTACCGGAATATTTACATCTCGCATTCGATTAGCAACCATTTCAACGCGATCACATTCTTTCTTCTTGAAGAAAAGCTTTGCCAATTGTTCATCACATTCTTTTGCTTTGTTGCCCCACTCCTCATACTCTTTGCAAGCTTCATAGAATTCTTTTGTATTGCCCTCTGCATTTTTCTGACTAGCGATACGAGATAGCAAGAATTGATTCTTTATGTAGTTCTCTTTCTTGCTGCGCAATGACTTTGCTAACTCTGCATCTTCCGGAAGAACCAGGTTTTCAATTGCCATGTTGTTCACCACCACTCTTCACAAGAGCGTTTATACACACGAACCGATTTTCAATAAGACGACGCTGCTTCTTGTTTGGTAGTTTGTAATGAACTAATAGCTTGAGATAATCAGCTACTTTTACGTTGTTGTAGTTGATTGATAGATTCATTGTGTTCCTTCCATCCTTTCTTCCGCCCATTCTAATAAGAACGCTTGCACTTGCTTTGCTGGAAAGTACCATTTTTGACCTACCTTAAATTTTGGAAATCGTGGGTCATAAAAGAACTGGTCCTGGATAGTATTCCATGACATACAAACACGTTTTTTAAGCTCCTTTGTATCCCAAAATGTAAACTCCGCATTGTACTCTTTTACCTTTTTCTGAATTTCCTCAGCGCATAGTTCCTTTACAACTGCCTCATCAACTTGAATATTTAACATCATTTTCACCTTCCGCTATTAAATCATTGGTCTCCATCCGTTAATAAAGTTCAGTGCTTCATTAAAGTCTTTCTTTAAAATGTCACGATAACTATTAACATCAAAGGCATCTTTTAAATTCCGACCTAGTAATCCGAACAACTTACGTGTAGAGTCATGGACCTCAGTATTTACATGTCCGTTTTCCCATAGAAAGTAAATACGTTTTGCCTTAGCTTTTTCCATTACCCGTTGCTGCCCATAATCGATTGTTAATTGTTCTTCAACAACCTGTTCTAATGAAGAAACTCGCTTGTTTAAATTACTTGTACCAGCTGCAAGGAGTTCGATTTGTCCGAATGGATCATTAGGAATGTTTATCTGTTTTCTCAACTGGTTTTCCATTTCTTCAAAACGAGTAACATATGTGGCTGTAAATAGAACGCCTTTTTCACCAGTTAACTTATTAGCCACCATGTCGCATCCTTTACGAGTTAAGAGGTAACAAGGTTGCTCCTTATTTTGACTATTTCGGTATGTGCTACTAATAAAAAAGTTAGGAGTGCTCAATTTTGAGCCGTCCAAAATTTCAGTGTACCCTTTAATATCTCTAAGTAAGTTCTTGTGTTCCTTACCTACCATTCCAGCAACATCTCGGCTATCGACCAAAAGTTGTCCGTTTTGATTAATAATTGATAATGTTGGTTGTTCATTTACTACTGTTAATTGATCTGTCATTTTAAATCCTCCTCACACATTTCCAAACCTAAAACTTCAATGATTCTCACTTTTTGTTTTTTTCCTTTTCGAGAACCCTTTAAAATATCGGATAAATATGAAACTGATATTTTTAGCTCAGAAGCTAACGATGTTAATGTTAAATCCCGTTCTAACAACACTTTCCTTACCTCAATACCAAAATTCGAATACTTCATCTTGATGATCACACCTTCCAAATGAGAAAATTTTCGCTAATTAATTGACTATAATTAGTCTGTGTGCTAAATTATAACTATAAAAGGTTTAAAAAATCTAAAAATTACACACGCCCCCCAGCGTCGTTAATTCTAACCGTATTTTCAACGGGATTTTCATGCCCTTTTTAGCTAACAAATTAGCTTACAAACTAATAATAATAGTCCACAGACTAAAAGTCAACACTTTTTAGCTTGTAGACTAATTATTGTTTTTTGGTGAGCCTGAAAGGTGATAAGGATGAGCATAGTAGAGACAATAAAAAACTTGTGTAAAAGCCACGATATATCAGTATCGGGATTAGAAAAAGAATTAGATTTCGGTAATGGAACAATAAGAAAATGGGACAAAGCATACCCTTCTGCCGATCGTCTACAAAAAGTTGCTGATCGTTTTAACGTGACAACTGATTTCTTATTAGGAAGAACAAACCAAATGCACATGACATCTAAAGACGAAAAAGATATCGAAAAACGAATGGAAGAAATAAAACGTGATTTAAAAGATTCTCAGGGGCTTATGTTTTCTGGTGAACCAATGAGCGAGGAAGCTGTTGATTCTTTATTAGATGCAATGGAGTATATTGTTCGTCAAACTAAAGTTATCAATAAAAAGTACGCTCCTGAAAAAAACAATAAAGGTAATTAATGTAGATTCAGGAGGGATTATATTGAAATTCATTATAAACAACACAGTCAATCAACTTTGCAAAAAACATAAAACTAAAAACCCTTTTGAGCTTGCAGATTGCTTAAACATCCACGTGTTTTTTCATGACTTACATGAAGAAATTGATGGCTTTTATAGATGTGAGAAAGGAAATAGATTTATCGCTATTAATAGTAATTTATCAGAAACAATGCAAAAAACAGTTTGCGCTCATGAATTAGGACACGCTGTACTTCATGAAGAAGTAAATACTCTATTCTTACGAAAAAATACTTTTTTGTCTGTGGATAGATTAGAAATTGAAGCTAATACATTTGCTGCTCTTTTGTTAATTGACCAAAAGACAATCAATCAAGGCGATACAAAAGCATGTATAGCCTATAAGAATAATATTCCAATTGAATTATTAGAATTCTATACGTTCTCTGAAGGGAGGTGATGGACTTGATTATTGACTTAGCTGTCGAAAGAGAAAAAAGGGCATCCAAGACTAAAGATCCTGAATTTGAAATGGTACCTATTGTCGAGAAAATTTATGAAATAGATGGAGAGATGAAATTTGAGATATCAGGATATAAGAAAACACCTATAGAGTGGTTAGATGATTGATCTAACTACTCTGCATTAAAGAAAGGAGCAATAACATAATGGCTAGTTTTAGAAAGGTGAGTAATGGTTGGCAATATCGTATCAAGTTTAAAGACCCTTATACTCAGGAATTTAAAGAAAAAACAAAACGTGGATTCAAAACAAAAAAAGAGGCCCAGATTGCTGCTGCTGAAGAGGAAAAGAAAATATTAAATGGTTTAGAGGTTGAAAGCACGCCTATGTCATTAAAATATTTCCTTCGTGACTGGTTAAAATTATTTAAAGCGAACAACGTTAGAAAAAACACCTATATCCTACATGAACGCAATGTTGAAAAACATTTAATACCTTATTTTAAAAACATCAACTTAAAAGAAATTAAACCTATGATGTACCAAAATTTCATCAATTACTTGACTGATAAAGGTTATAGTAAACGTACAGTAGAAATTATCCATGGTACAATGCATAACGCTATGAAGAAAGCGGTTAGTTTAAAAAAAATTGAGCACAACCCTTGTGAAGACGTAGTAATTTCTAATAAAAACAAAAAAGAAGAGGAAGGTCTCAAGTATATGCGAACTGAAGACATCCCTCTTTTCCTAAAAAACGCTTATCAATATAACTATATCTATTATATCTTTTTCAAAACACTAATCAATACGGGTATGCGCAAAGGTGAAGCTGCAGCATTACAATGGAGTGATATTGATTTTAAAGAACAAACAATCCGCATCACCAAAACCTTAGATTTTTCAGTAAAAAAAGGTGAAGATCTTTTCGGAGATACAAAAACATTTACTTCTAGACGTACCATTATGATACCAAAACCGCTGGTTAACGATTTACTTAACCACAAGAAATGGCAAAACGAAAACAAACTTGTTTTGCAAGAACAATATGAACATGAATTGGATTTAGTATTTACGAGAGTAGATGGTAGATTTCTTCCAAAGTCAACTTTATTTAATGCTTTTTCTCGCATCCTTAAGAAAGCGGATTTACCTAAATTAGAAATACATTCCCTTCGACATACACACGCTGTATTATTGTTAGAATCTGGTGCCAGTATGAAATACATTCAAGATCGTTTAGGGCATAAAAACATTGAAATTACTTCGAATGTTTATTCACATATCAGTGACAAGATTAATAAAGATTCCATCGCTGAATTCGAAGCATATATGAATGATGTTTTAGGTTAAAAAATTTTTTCCGGTTTTTTGCGGCTGTTTTGTGGCTGTTTTTCTCCGAAAACTTTTAACATTGATTTAGCCACAAAAAGAAAAAAGCCCCGATACCAGTAGTATCAAGGCTTCCCGCTCTTAATAAAGAGTCATATATTGATCGCGTTCCCATTGATGGACTTGCGTACGGAACATATCCCACTCAATTTCTTTAGCTTCGATAAAGTGCTCAAGTAAGTGTTCTCCTAACGCACCGCAAATAATTTCGTTTGATTTTAGTTCATTTAATGCTTGTGCTAATGTAGCTGGCAAATCATTAATGCCTGCTTTTTCACGTTCTTCTAGAGTCATTACATAAATGTTGCGATCTACCGCAGGGGGTACCGCTAGTTTATTTTTAATTCCATCAAGACCTGCTGCTAGTAATACAGCCATTGCTAAATATGGATTTGCAGCTGGGTCAACGCTACGTACTTCTACACGCGTACTTACACCGCGAGATGCAGGGATACGGATTAATGGGCTACGATTTTGCGCAGACCAAGCTACGTAACAAGGTGCTTCATATCCAGGTACTAAGCGTTTATAAGAGTTTACAGTTGGATTTGTTACAGCTGTAAAGCTTGGTGCATGTTTTAAAATACCTGCGATAAAGTGGCGAGCATCATCACTTAATTGCAGATCACCTTTTTGATCGTAGAATACGTTCTCATCATTTTTGAATAGTGATAGGTTACAGTGCATACCTGAACCGTTTACACCAAATAGTGGTTTTGGCATAAATGTTGCGTGTAAACCGTGTTTACGAGCAATTGTTTTTACAACAAGTTTAAACGTTTGAATATAGTCACATGCTTTAATTGCACTTGCATATTTGAAGTCAATTTCATGTTGCCCTGGCGCAACTTCATGGTGTGATGCTTCAATTTCAAAGCCCATTTCTTCTAGTTCAAGAACGATATCACGACGGCAGTTTTCTCCTAAATCCATTGGAGCAAGGTCAAAATATCCACCATTATCATTTAATTCTAATGTCGGATTTCCTTTTTCATCAACTTTAAATAAGAAAAACTCTGGCTCTGGTCCAAGATTGAAATCAGTGAAGCCTAGTGCTTCCATTTCTTTTAACATACGTTTTAAGTTGTTACGTGGATCACCTTCAAACGGTGTACCGTCTGCATTATAAATATCACAAATTAATCTTGCTACTTTCCCTTTTTCAGCAGTCCATGGGAAGATTACCCATGTATCTAGGTCTGGATATAAGTACATATCAGATTCTTCAATACGAACAAATCCTTCAATAGAAGATCCGTCAAACATCATTTTGTTATCTAGAGCTTTTGTTAACTGACTAACTGGAATTTCTACGTTTTTAATACTTCCTAAAAGATCCGTAAATTGCAAACGGATATACTTTACATTCTCTTCTTTCGCCAAGCGGAAAATATCTTCTTTTGTGTACTTTGCCATTTTCAATTCCTCCTTAGTCCCTCTAAACATTTTCAAAATTATCAATCATTAATGAAAAAACCTTGAAATATCACCTTGTCGTAAAGATGTTCGATTAAATCTGCCTGTATGTTGCAATTCATCTCGAAGTATTTTACGAAGTTCTGATTTCGAAATTTCCTTTACTTCTTCTCTTACTTGTATCACTTCTGATTGATTTTCCTTCATTAATAGTACTTGTTTAATACCAGCCATGTTTAAACCTTGATCTAACAAGTCTTTAATCTCTAACAATTTATCTACGTCGTTAAATGAAAATAATCTACGATTTCCTTTTGTACGGGTTGGGGAAATCAATTTATGTTCTTCATAGTAACGAATTTGACGCGCAGATAACTGTGTTAAGTCCATAACTATACTTATCGGAAACAGCGGAGCAGAACGTCGATCATTTTGTGTCACTTCAGTTCCCCCTTCGCCTTAACTTGATTCTCATTTTATATTATGTTATGTTTCATGTCAACATATGTTAGCTTTTCTAACATGATTTTTTCAAAAAAAACTTTTCACTTTATTAAAATGTCTCAAACCCTTACTTATATACAAAAAAAGCTGCCAAAATCGGCAGCTTTCATCTAAGAAATTACTAATAGATTTTTTTCAATAAGCGCATCAATAGCAGAACAAATCGCAATCTTCACATGCGAATATGTTAAGCCACCCTGCACATACGCAACATAAGGCGGGCGAATTGGACCATCTGCTGATAATTCAATACTCGCACCTTGAATAAATGTACCTGCGGCCATAATTACATCATCTTCATAACCCGGCATGTAATTTGGATACGGTGTAAAATGGGAATTGATTGGTGATGCATATTGAATCGCTTGGCAAAATGCAATCATACGCTCTTTATCATCAAATTGAACCGATTGTATTAAATCTGTTCGCGGCGCATCCCAAGTTGGTGATGTGTTCATACCAAGCTTCTCTAAAAATGCCGCTGTAAAAATTGCACCTTTTAATGCTTGACTAGCAACATGAGGCGCTAAGAAAAATCCTTGATACATCTCTTGTAAACTATATAAAGAAGCGCCAGCTTCCGCTCCAATACCTGGAGACGTTAAACGATATGCACACGCTTCTACATATTGCTCTTTCCCAACAATGTAGCCGCCTGTTTTCACGATGCCGCCACCTGGATTTTTAATAAGTGAACCTGCCATTAAATCTGCACCAACATGACACGGTTCTAACTCTTCTACAAATTCTCCGTAGCAGTTGTCTACAAAGACAACAACATCTGGTTTAATTTCTTTTACAAACGCAATCATTTCTTTAATTTCAGCAATTGTAAATGATGGGCGAGTTGCATAGCCCTTTGAACGTTGAATTCCAATCATTTTTGTATTTTCATGGATTGCCGCTTGCACTGCAGCGAAATCAACACGTCCCTCTTTTGTTAAAGCAACTGCCTGGTAACCGATATTATACTCTTTAAATGAGCCAACACCTTTTCCACGAACACCAACAATTTCTTCTAACGTATCATATGGCTTCCCCGTTATATATAACAATTCATCACCAGGGCGTAAAATCCCAAATAGCGCTGTAGAGATTGCGTGAGTTCCAGAAATAATTTGCGGACGTACAAGGCCTGCTTCTGCCCCAAATACATCAGCATACACTTTTTCTAACGTATCACGGCCGATATCATCGTAGCCATATCCTGTTGTTGGAATAAAGTGCGCATCACTAATTTTATGATTACGAAAACTTTCTAACACACGAAATTGATTACTTTCAATCACTTCATCAATTTGTTTATGTATATCTGTAATTTGCATTTCTACTTCTTTTACAATCGAGGCAATCTTTTCCCCATTCTTCAATCGATTAAACATCTTCTTTCCCTTCTCCTTTTCTCGTTGAATATTTATAAATTTGTCCATTTAGCGGAGAATGAGCAAAAATATACCCTGTACATTCATATGCTTGCTTCTCATCTTGAAACTTCATTTCCGTTAATACTGTATCTGTTTTTAAAAGCGTCAACAATCTGCCTTCATGCACCGGAATCATTAATTCATACGAATCCATTCGCTTCATCATTTCTATTTCTACAACTTCTTTTAATCTTTCTAAATCTTCCTCATAAAAAGCACTTGTCATAATAAAATCATTTTTTGGGAACGGAATGAAGTTTGGATGTAACTTATCCTTTTTGTTATATACAGTAATCATTGGGATATGATCAAATTCAAGATTTTGCAATAGGTTTTTCACGGTTTCTTCATGCCCAATATAATTCGGATCAGCTGAATCAATAACATGCAAAATAACATCCGCTTCATTTACTTCTTCTAATGTGGAACGAAATGCCGCAACTAACGATGTCGGCAAATCTTGAATAAACCCAACTGTATCTGTTAATAACACTGTATATCCACATGGCAACTGCATTTTACGTGTCGTCGGATCAAGAGTCGCAAACAGTAAATCTTCTTCAAATGTATCAGCCGCTGTTAATCTGTTAAACAGCGTAGATTTACCAGCATTCGTGTATCCGACTAAAGAAACTTGAAAAACTTGATTTCCTTTACGTCGCTCACGATATCTCTTGCGGTGCTCTACCACACCAGAGAGTTGCCGTTTAATTTCATCAATGCGAGAACGAATATGACGACGATCTGTTTCCAACTTTGTTTCTCCCGGTCCTCTTGTACCAATCCCACCACCAAGACGAGATAACGCTTGCCCTTGTCCCACAAGACGCGGCAACGCATATTGGAGCTGCGCAAGTTCCACTTGCAATTTACCTTCTCTCGACTTTGCGCGCTGAGCAAAAATATCTAATATCAGTTGCGTCCGATCAATGACTCTTGAATCTAACTGTGCTGATAAATTTCGAATTTGGCTCGGTGTTAATTCATTATTAAAAATGATAACATCTGGCTCTAATTCTTCTACAAGTAGAGAAAGTTCTTCTAACTTCCCTTTTCCAACATACGTTGCTGGATGAAACTTAGTACGTTTTTGCACCGCAATAACTAACACTTCTGCTTGCGCTGTTTTTGCTAATGATGCTAATTCTTCCATTGAGTGTTCAAAACGTTCTTCATCATCTTCAGGTAATTGACAGCCAACGAGTATCACTTTTTCTTTTTTTTCTAACAAATATTCTCACGCATCCTTTTCGAAAGTTAAACCTTCTAATATAATAGCAGAGTAAGAACATTTCATCTAGTTAGTGAGGGAGAATTTCATGGCATGGGATTTATTTAGCATCATCGGTACAATCGCTTTCGCTTTAAGCGGAGCAATCATCGCGATGGAAGAAGAATATGATATTTTCGGGGTTTATATTTTAGGAATGGCAACCGCGTTTGGGGGAGGCGCACTGCGTAATTTATTAATTGGCTATCCAATTGTTTCACTTTGGAAACAAGATATGTTATTTGAAATTGCAATGTTGTCAATGACTATTATATTTTTATTCCCGAACAAACTCATCAAACATTGGAAACGCTGGGAAAATATCACCGATGCAATCGGTTTATCTGCATTTGCAATTCAAGGTGCATTATATGCACAAAAACTAAATCTACCAATTAGCGCAACGATTGTCGCAGCTGTCTTAACAGGAATCGGTGGCGGTATTATCCGTGATTTATTAGCACGCCGAAAACCACTTGTACTACGAGCAGAGATTTATGCACTTTGGACAATTTTAGCTGGATTTTTAATTGGTACTAAAATTGTAACAAGTGACTTGGCATTATATGTTTTATTCGTTCTTATCGTATGTTTCCGTATGATTTCTATCTATTACCAATGGCATTTGCCACATCGTAGTGTAGAAAAAATCAATCATTTCAATGATAGATAACAGATTAACTCTTTACTTTTAACATACTATAATTAGAAGAGGATACTATGTCCAATATGAAGACGTAGATCCTCTTTTTTTCTTACATTGTATATTACATAATTAGAGAGTCAACTACCCACCACTTCTTGCCCTTCACGCGCTTGAAGATGGGGGTGAATTTCGGAAATGCGGTAAAACATCGGCTTTTTATTTGACTAAAAATCAACAATGAAATTTAACAGCGCCAAAAACAAAATAGCCACTTTCTGTTAGAGAGTGGCTTTGTACGAGTACGATTACTACATGTTACAAGGCTAGTATGTAAGTAATTACTTAAATGCATATTGCCTTATCCACAAAAAGAACACTTGTTCTATTATTTTCTAATTAGTCTCGTTAAAGCCATCCCAAGAAATCCAACACCCATTCCTATCAGCCATCCAATTTGGGAACTTCCTAACAAAGATCCCACTCCTCCACCAAGAAACATGCAGCCAACGAATACTAATACTCCAACGCCCGATTTCTGCCGATCCATAATTCAATCACACCCTTTCAATAAAACATATGCTATTAGCTAACTAACTTTTCCTGAATATGATATGTTAATTATTTTGCTAGAGGTGGTATAGTTGTTTGGCTTAGAATCAGCATTGGTCAAGGAATTCAAAAGATGGAGATGGACGGCTTTGAAGGAATTGTAGGAGATGAATTTAACTTTTAAGTACCATAACTTAAGAGTTGTGGACAAATTCTTCTTCAACTAACCAGTGATTTTCCACAATCGGGCGCTTTAATGGAATAAAAGGAGAGCATATATTAGTCATGTATAATATGTGCTTTCCTTTATTTTTAGGGATTTTTATAATTTAGGTCTTGATAAATTTCATAAAGGCGTTTTCTTTTTCATCTCATCCTTATCAAAAAAATTCCACTGATAGAAGTATTATTTTATTGCATGTTTTTTGTACATATCCGTAAATACTATTCCTTAAAGAGAGGTGAGACAAGTGACAAAACACGTAAATAAAGGCGCGCAAAGAAGTTCCGTTGATCAATTTGGGCATGATTTAAATTCCGCACATGAAAAAAGCAAAAAAATGGAACGTTATCACAAAGCATATCAACAAAAAGCAAAAGACGAACAGGAGTGAAATAAAATGGCAAAAGGAAACAACAATCGTAACCGAGGGCAAGGCAGCAGCGTGAATCCACAAGGACTAGCTTCAGATGTAGCAGATCAGAGTCCAAAAAGCCAATTAGAACAACGCGCAAAAACAAAAAATACGAAATAAAACACGAAGCATTACGCTTCGTGTTTTATAATAAATAATTTATGAATTGCACTCTCCATCTTCAAGTAACAAATCACTACTAGAAATTGTTATTAAATCATATTTATCGTACGTTTCTTCCTGAAGCAGCCTCATCGCTTGTGTACGAATGGATTTTTCCACAATATTACGAACGTAACGTCCATTGCTAAAAGAAGTGATCTGTGATGAATATTTTACTGCATTTAAATGATCGCGAAGATTCCACTCTGCCTCTTTTGATAATTGATATTCCCGTTCATCGTACATTTGTTTCCCTATCTCTAATAATTGATTGACAGTGTAATCAGAAAACTCAATAATGAAAGGAAAACGAGATTGCAAACCAGGGTTTAATGATAGAAAATGGTTCATCTCACGTGAATACCCTGCTAAAATGAGCACAAAAGCATGTTGCTTATCTTCCATATGTTTAACAAGCGTATCAATTGCCTCTTTCCCAAAATCTTTTTCACCCCCACGTGCAAGTGAATAAGCCTCATCAATAAACAATATCCCCCCCATTGCTTTTCGAATGAGGTCACGTGTTTTTTGTGCAGTATGCCCAATATATTCACCGACTAAATCCGCTCGTTCCGCTTCAACTAAATGCCCTTTCGATAACACATTCATCTCAAATAATAATTTTCCAATCATCCTAGCAACAGTTGTTTTCCCCGTTCCCGGATTTCCTTTAAACAACATATGAAGGACTTGTTTCTCTGATTTCAAACCCGCTTCTTGCCGTTTTTTATTTACATAAATCCATGCATAAATTTCTTTTATAATTTTTTTAATTTCCTGCATTCCAATAAGCTTGCTCATTTCTTCTTCAATTCGCTGCAACATTTCATGTTTTGTAACAGTTTCATTTGAAAGATTTTGTTTTTGTTCTGGAGAAGAAACTGAAATTTTCTGTCGGTGATTAAGCACAATGTTAATTTGGTTATTATTCTTCTTTCGCATCGACTGTTCCATACAATCACCTCATTTTTATCATTTCATTGATAGATATTATCAAAATTTACACTTTACCAAGAAATAAACATTTTCTGAAAATTTTTGTTATAATGTAAGAAAACTAGGGAGGTGGGACTATGTCAACAAAAGAACTTAATGATACAGTACAAGCTTTCTCTGCTTATTTATTAAATAAGGGACGAAAGCCTTCGACTATTAAAAGATATGTCTACGACATCGAGGATTTTCTTCATTGGTTACAAAAAAACAAAAAAATTTCTTCTAATAATATATGGGAGACTCTTTGTACAAAAGACTATGAAGATTATTTTTCGGACTTGAAAATAAAACGTCATTACTCCGAAAAAACAATGCACCGTGTGTTTATTGTGCTAAATCGACTGTATCATTTTTTAAACTTGCCTAGCCCACTAAAAGATATGGAACTTATCATACAGCCAGATCGTACATTACGAGATGAAGATTTCATTTCACCACAAGAAGAACAGCGTTTAAAATATATTTTAACTTCATTAGAAGGACTGTCAGACAAACAGCGACCTGTACGTCCATTACTCATGGATCGAAACGTATGCATTATTATGCTTCTGCTCGATTACGGATTATCATTACAAGAACTCGTCTCATTGAATATGCAGCATGTTCATTTTGAAAATAATACATTAGCTATTCCCGCTATATCTGGAATAGAACGAGTCATTACATTAACTGAAGAAGATAAGAAAAGGTTATATCATTACTATAAAAAAATTCCTGAGCCAGTACGCCCAAAATACCATAGCTCAGATCCAGTATTTGTGGCCTTTGACTTTAACCGAAATACATTCCGTTGGATATATGAAAATGACGCTCCAAAAAGATTGACAGAAATTTCCGTACAAAAAATGATTCGACTTGAAGTATCACGCGCAGGGCTTCGTAAAGGTATCTCTGCTCAACATTTACGTAATACGTTTATTTTACGACTCATTCAACACCACATTCCTGAACAGAAAATTATCAAACGGGTTGGTTTCAAATCAAAAATTTCATTAAAAAGATATTATAACTATGCAAAGCAAAAAGAGAACGCCTCGTAATAAGCTAACGGGTTCGATTATTGGGAACAAACTATAAATAACAACAAAAACGGAGAAAAATGCAATTCCTATAATATCTTTAATCCGCTCTCTTTCCTTCTTTATATTCTGGAGAATTATGATTTTCTTATAATTTACTGGTCAAATTGAGTTTGCTCTGTAGTGCACAAATATTTTTAAACTTTAATTCAAGAAGGATATTAAAATATTCCGTTAAAAAACGCTCAGAAATCTGAGCGTTTTTGCTTATTGTAGAAATGAAAAAAGAGCGAATCATTCGCTCTTTTTACTATGTACAATTCTTTACTATTCTAATTCGATTGAAACGTTCTTTTGTGGAACAAATGTAGAAATCGCATGTTTATAAATAAGCTGTTGCTTACCTTCTGTTTCCAACAATACAGTAAAATTATCGAATCCTTTAATTAAACCACGAAGTTGGAAGCCATTTAATAAGTACAGCGTAACAAACGTATTCTCTTTACGGAGTTGGTTTAAAAATTGATCTTGAATATTGATTGATTGCTTCATGTCGAATCCTCCTCTTTTTCTCTACTACTTATTATTCGACTTAAGTTGTAGCTTTCCTTCTGTGTACTGTAAAATTTCTCGAAATTTTTCACCACTTGTAACGTCAAACCATTTAACATCCATTTTATTACGGAACCAAGTTAATTGTCGTTTTGCATAGCGACGGGAATTCGTTTTTAAAGCGATTATCGCTTCTTCTAACGAAGTTTCCTCATCAAAATATTCATACAGTTCTTTATAACCAATCGCTTGAATAGATTGACAACCCCGAATTCCTTCTTCATATAATCGTTTAACTTCATCCAATAAACCTTGTTCCATCATAATGTCTACACGTAAATTAATGCGACTATATAATAAATCTCGATCCATTGTTAGACCAATTAAAGCAACATCATATAACAATTCATTTTCTTGTTGTTCTAGTTGATCACTCATTTTTTGCCCTGTTGCATGAAAAATTTCTAAAGCACGAATGACACGTCTTATATTGTTCGGATGAATACGCTTTGCACTTATTGGATCAACTTCTTCTAGCTTCCCATGTATATACTCTACACCGCGCTCCTCAGCTAATTGTTCTAACTGCTTACGGTATACATGATCTCCCGGCTCATCAGAAAACTGGTAATCATATAACACGGATTGTACGTATAAACCTGTTCCTCCAACAATTATAGGAAGTTTACCGCGCTTTGTAATATCCTCTATATGACAGCGTACAAGTTCTTGAAACTCAGCAACAGAGAAGGAATCTTCTGGATTTTTTATATCAATCATATAATGAGGAATTCCGTCCATCTCTTCTTCTGTAACTTTCGCCGTACCTATATCCATACTACGATAGATTTGCATTGAATCACCGCTTATAATTTCCCCATTCAATGCTTTTGCCAATTCAATGCTAAGCTTCGTCTTTCCAACTGCAGTTGGTCCAATAATAACAACAACTTTTTCCTGTTTTTCTACTCCCATATACTTCAACTCTCTTTATGTAACGTTATACATCTGATTATTATATCCAATCTTACCAACTTTAATAGCCAAAATGCAAGTTATCTTATTACGGTAATTGAAATTGTATATATGTTTATTAAAAAATACAACCTTTTTTGCATGTTTTGTCCAACCACTTCATATACATAGTAAAAACAAAAATGGAGATGATACTATGAAAGATGGACAAGCTGCTATTGATTTCCGCTCATTAATAGAAGATTTGATTTTAGCAACAGCAACAAATAAAATACATTGCTCCCAAGAAGAGCTATACTTTGCACTAAATTGTTTACTCCGGTCATTTCATATAATACTTACAGATGAAGAAACAGACTCAATGAATACCGAATATATCCAAACTCAGTTTTGCACCGCATATAACATTATAACGGGACGAACAATATATCCATTCTAAACAATCCTCCATCCTCATCTTTATATATCCATTTTAATTTTTCGACATTCTTGTCTAGCTCTGCCTCCTAAGCCTTCATCTCTAAGAACATTCCTTCTGTGTGAAAGAACCTTAGCCAACAGGCCTAAACAGTTGACTCCGCATTTCGTTAAAAGTTGCTGTTATGCAACATGACCTCCATTCACTTGCTCCTTCTGTTTTAAGCATTGCACGTGGCAGGAAAAGGCTCTGACTGCTCCAATGCACGACCAGATGCTCTCGACCTTCCCTAAAAAGAAAGGAGGTTTTTATGTCGCTTTTTCACTTATATAACTCGGCGTGAAAATTACCAAATAAAAAACACCTCTTTACAAAAGAAGTGTTTTTGTTTGGTTATAACGACGCTTGATAGATCGCTACAACATCTTGTTTATTTAATTGTTTAAACTGGCCAAACTCACCATAAACCATTGCCTTTTCTGCCATAAGATCAATTTGTTCTTCACCAATTTCGTAATCTGCTAAACGATCCGGCGCTCCAATAGATGTCCAAAATTGACGTAATGCTTCAATTCCTTCTAATGCTATGTCAACATCGGTCTTTCCTCCTGTTTGAACATGAAATACTCGAATTGCAAATTGTTTAAAACGATCTACATTTTCATGTAAAACATGTTTCATCCAGTTCGGGAATAAAATTGCTAAACCGCCGCCATGCGGAATGTCGTACACTGCTGAAACAGCATGCTCAATGTTATGCGTTGCCCAGTCCCCGCGTACACCCATTGCCAAAATACCATTTAACGCCATTGTACCACAATATAAAATGGTTTCTCGATGCTCATAACTTTCTAAGTCATTTAGCAATTTTGGAGCTGTTTCAATAACCGTTTGTAAAATAGATTCACAGTAGCGGTCCTGCAATGCTGTATTTGTACCTTGGTGAAAATATTGCTCAAGTACATGCGACATAATGTCAACGATACCATAAATGGTTTGGTTACGCGGTACAGAAGTTGTGTGGTTTGGGTCTAAAATCGAAAATTGCGGAAATGTTACAGCACTCCCCCAGCCATACTTCTCATTTGTTTCCCAATTTGTAATAACTGAACCTGCATTCATTTCAGAACCTGTTGCAGCTAAAGTTAACACTGTTCCAAAAGGTAATGCTTCTGTTGCGATCGCTTTTTTCGTAACAAGATCCCACGCATCTCCTTCATACTTACTACCAGCAGCAATCGCTTTTGTGCAATCTATAACACTTCCACCACCCACAGCTAAAATAAACTCGACATCATTTTCTTTACAAATTTGAATCCCTTTGTTTACTGTTGATAAACGGGGGTTTGGCTCTACACCACTTAACTCAAAAATTTCTGCATCTATTTCTTTTAACATAGATATTACATTATCGTAAATTCCATTTTGCTTAATACTTCCACCACCGTATACGAGTAACACCTTTTTCCCGTATTGAGGTATTTCTAATTTCAATTGTTCTAATTGACCTTTTCCAAAAATAAGCTTTGTTGGATTACGAAACACAAAGTTTTGCATACACTTCATCCTTTCTAGATAAAAGTAACTATACTTTTGTATATCATATATTTCGTTTTTTATAAAAAAATTTGCTTATAAAAAAAGAATCTCAGTTAAAACTGAGACTCTTTTAATAATAAGGTGAAATCATTAAGTATACGATAACTCCAGAAAGACTTACATATAACCAAATTGGCATTGTCCAACGTACAATTTTACGATGGCGAGTCAATTGGTTTGTAAATCCGTATACTAAAGAAAATAATGCAAGTGGCACAATAATAGCAGCAAGGAAAATATGTGTAATTAAAATAAGGAAATATACATATTTAATGATTCCTTCTCCACCAAAATGCGTTGCTGGTGCTAAATAATGATACGTTAAATACGAAACACAAAATAGCAATGTTGTTGTAAATGCGGCAAGAATAAACCCTCTATGTAGCTTTACATTCTTTTTAATAATTGAGAACAACGCTGCTAGTAAAAACACAAATGTAAAACTATTACAAATCGCATTGACAAGTGGTAAAATTGTTACATCAAAATGTACTTCTCCTTTGTATCCAACCGATCCAAAAAACAAAAATAAAATAATCGCATTGACAACCACAGAAAGCGTTATCACAACAGGAGCATAGCTCTTCTGTTTCACAGAATGATCAGTCAAATTATTCACTCCCTTATTTTTCTTAAAATATACAGTAGCTTCATTATTTTAACATATTATCAATATTGTAAATGTGACAAATGTTTGAATAATACTATAAAGTAAAATACCTACAATTGTAGTTCTTATCACTCTCAAGTAGAAAGATAAAAAATCCTTCTTAAGTCTTTTACCACTTAAGAAGGATTGTATCGTTTTATATTTAAAATTTCAAATTATTACACTCGCTTTAATTTTTATTAAAAAACATGTCGCTATATGCTTGAAAAATCTCTGTTAATTGAAAACCAATAAGAGACATTGCTGTTAATGAAAAGAAACCAATTAATACGAAACGAATCCACATACGAATCTCCTCCTTGTATCATTCATTTAAAATTCAGATAACAAATCGGATGATAGTGGTCGTCTCCTTCTTTTTTCTTTACAATAGCAGTAATATACCGAATAAATAACATAATAACTATAGGGAAATATACATGCTTCAAGTTTGTCGGTCTTAGCGATATTTCTCCTTGCACGTCGGATGGGGACGTTAAAGAAAAATGAGCACTATTCATTTCCCCATATACAAATAGGAATTGAATACATAATACAATACTTACAATTGACATGATATCTTCCCAATCAGTCGTATACAAAAAATTATATATATCTAGCACATATTCCTCCAACGTTACCCCTCCTTTCTTTTTTTACTATTTTCCTAATATTCGTATAAAAAGTCAAGAAAAATATTTTATATACACTGTGGTAATATTGATTACATATAATGGAATCTCTCGGTTGATCTATCTTCACCTGTACCTCTTATTGTTATTTACATCTACTTTATCCAAGTTATAACAAGAATATTTTCAGTCCAAGGCCGCATTACCCAAAGTTTTTTCTGTCCCCATCGGTAGGAAAGATCCTCCAATCATTATTCCTTCAAAGCAATCCCATCAAAAACAATTCAAATGAAAGCTGGTATAACAGACGTGCATTCGAGAGTTTGGATTGCCGGTCAAACTGCTACTCAATATGACACAATGATAACAAGCAATAAAGATTCGAGCCTAATCATCCCGATTATCATCGGTCTTATCTCGCTATTACTCGTTGTATACTTACGCTCTATTACAGCTATGTTGTATTTAATGGCTACTGTTATACTATCATTTGGTTCAGCTCTAGGGTTCGGGTGGTTAATTATTCATCATATAATGGGAGCAGAAGCAATTCAAGGCGCTTTTTGCCTCGTCCGAGGGGATTCTAGCCGCTAGAGCTGGACAATGTTTCTAATCTTGAGGTAGGGGTCTTACTGCCCGTTGATGCGGGATAAACAGTATCCCTATTATTTATGGATGAAATATAAAACGTAGCGCCTTACTTAAAACAGTCGGTACTACAGATCCATGATTTTCTCCCTCAGCTTTATGAAACGAGAATCGTAATCTGCTATGCTGCATCTTGTATAATCGATCAGATAACGCATTTACATCTTGAACCATATGATCTTTTTCTAATGACCCCACTGTAAGAAATACACCAATCTCAGAATTCATTTTATTTAATTCATTTATAAAATTAGATTCTTTTTCTAAAACAGATTGATTATTCCACCAAATAGAAGGACTGCTTATAAAGTATGTTTGAAATGCATGTATGTTTGTAAATAAGACATGTAAAGCAAATAACCCACCTAACGAATGGCCAAATAATGTTTGTCTCTTTGTATCAATCGGAAAATATTTAGTAAGCTCAGGTTTTAGCTCTTCTTGAAAAAACTCTAAAAAATGATTCGCTCCCCCTGTTACCGGCCACGGTTTACCATCTGGTTTTGGCGGCAAAATAAGAGATGATGCTGGAGGAGTGAAATCATAAAATCGATATGTAGAAGAAAAACTTTCTTTTATTTGATAGCCAACTCCAACAATAATTGCTGGTACAATTCCTGTTTTTTCAGATCTAACTGCTTGGATGCGCACAGCTTCTTCAAACGTTTGAAAAAAAGCATTCCCATCTAATACATAAATAATAGGATAACCCGAAGGTGGTTCTGGCTGTTTCGGCTTTGCTATATAAATTTGATACTGACGATTTTCTCTTTTCGAATACATCGTCCATTGCTCTGTGTTAGAAATTACGACATTTCGTGTCTCCGGTATAGGCTGCATTGTCGCCCTCCTCTTACATGTTTAATTTGTTACATAAACTTTTGCACGTCCTTCTTGTAATGCACTATCATACCCAAAACACACAGGAGCACCATTATAAGGATCTATCATTACCCTTGCATCAATATGAAACACACGTTTCAATACTTCATTTGTAATGATTTCTAATGGGCTCCCAATCTTAATGATTTCCCCTGCTTTCATCGTAATGATTTCATGTGAAAAACGTGCTGCATGATTAATATCATGTAAAACCATAACAACTGTACATTTATGTTCTTGGTTCAATCGTTCAACAATTTGCAGTACTTCTAGCTGATGAGCCATATCAAGATAAGTTGTTGGTTCATCTAATAGTAAAACTTCTGTTTCTTGTGCTAAAGCCATTGCTAGCCATACTTTTTGTCTTTGTCCTCCTGATAAATTTCCAATTTGACGGTTGCGAAAAGGAGTGATATTTGTAATTCCCATTGCCCATTCAATCATTTCTTTATCTTTTGATGATAATTTATTCACATTATTACGATGCGGATATCGTCCGTAAGAAATAAGCTCTTCTACTTTTAATTCTGATGGAGCAATTGGATTTTGTGGTAATAACGCAAGTTGCTTCGCAATTTGTTTTGTTGAAATGGTATGTAAATCTTGTCCTTGCAAGTACACCTTTCCACTTTTCTGCTTTAAAATTCGCCCCATTGTTTTTAGTAGCGTAGATTTCCCGCATCCATTTGGTCCAATAATCGTCGTCACTTTTCCCTCTTGTATTTCTATATTTAAATCACGAAATACCGTAAGCTTTTCATAGCTCGTTTCTAAATTTTCTGTGCTTAAAACACTCACTCATCTTCACTCCTTTTACGCTTTCGCTTTAAATAACAAATATAGAAAATACGGTACACCAATGATAGAAATGACAATTCCAACCGGTAACTCTATTGGTGTGAAAACAGTCTTTGCAATAAAGTCAGAAACAATAACAAGTAACATACCAATCACACCACATATCGGAATAACTTGATTATGATGAATTCCAACGAGACGTTTTGCAATATGCGGTGCCATCAACCCAACAAATCCAATACTTCCAGAAACAGAAACGCAAGCACTCACTATTCCAATACCGCTTAATAATAAAATGGATTTCTCTTTTTCGACTGAAATTCCGAGACTTTTTATACTCGTCTCTTCTAGTTGAAACATATCAAGTAAATATGCTTTCCTTTGTATCATAGGCACTAAAATAATTAACCATGGTAACATCGCAATAATATATTTCCAATTTGCATTATATATGCTCCCTGAGACCCAAACTGCTGCCATTTCAAAATCAGTAGCCTTCATTTTCAAAGATAAATATACAGAGAAAGAACTAAGACCGTAACCAATTGCTATTCCTGTTAATAATAGGCGCTGTGAATCTAATCTTCCGCCTTTCCAAGAAAATATATAAATTAAGATTGCAGAACCAAGTCCCCCGGCCAAGCCAAATAACGGCAGAAGCATAATAGAAAACCAGTCTGTACTCTTGATTTGTCCTTGAAAGAAAAACATAAAGACAACAATAGCCGCCCCTGCACCCGCATTAATTCCTAAAATACCTGGATCCGCCAATCCATTTCGTGTAACTCCCTGAATAGCAGCTCCCGCAACGCCAAGACCAAACCCTACTAATGCTGCAATTACTATTCTGGGAAGCCTAAAATCAAATATAACTAAATCATGTTCAGGCACAGGATTTATTCGAAATACCGTCCGAATTATATCCATAACTGTCATATCAAATGTACCATTCGTTAAACTAATATAAATGGCAACTATAACCAAAAACAGGATTACACTAAATGTGACCATATAACACTGCCATGAATCTCTATGCATGTTTCTCTCCTCCTCTTGTTCGAATTAAATAAAGGAAGAAAGGAACTCCAATCAATGAAGTAACGACCCCTATTGGTGTTTCAAATGGATAATTTATAAATCTACTCAATACATCACATAAAGCGAGAAAGACTCCGCCTATTATACCGGCACACGGTATAATCCACCTATAGTCTACTCCAATTAAAAAACGAGTAATATGAGGGATGATTAATCCTACAAAACCTACCTTCCCAACTACAGCTACAGCAGTACCTGTTAAACACACAACAGATAGGATTGCAGCAACTTTCACAAGTTTTGTACGTTGGCCCAAATTAATAGAAACCTCTTCTCCTAATGAGAGAATTGTAATAGATTTTGAAATTACAAGTGCCAAAACAATACCAATAACACCAAATGGAATAGATAATTTTAATATCTTTGGATCGATTTGGTCCAACTTTGCATTGTACCAAAAACTAACATTTTGAGAAAGTTGGAAGTAAGATGCAATTGCTATTGCCGTACTATTTAAAAATGTTCCTATAACAGTTCCTATAATAGCTAAACGAACCGGCGATAATCCATTTCGAAGCAATGAACCAAATCCAAAAACAATTCCCGCTCCTAATGCCGAACCAAGCATAGAATATAGTATCATATTCATTGAAGACATCCCTGGAATAAATACCATGCAAATCGTAATAACAAACATTGACCCCTCTGTCACACCCATAATAGAAGGGGATGCAAGATAGTTTCTTGTCATCCCCTGCATAAGTGCTCCTGATATGGCCAAAAATGCTCCTACTAATAACGCACCAATTGCTCTCGGTAAACGAGATGTAATAATAATATTATGATTTACATTTCCTGAATCAAAATGGAATAGCGCATTCCAAGCTGTCTCAAAAGTAATATTTTTTGCTCCATACAATATGGATAACATAATCGTTAATAAAATTAACACAGGTGCCAAACATAAAATCATCATTGGTACTGCATTCATTTTCCGCATATCATTCAACGCACCTTACTATTTATTTAGATAAGTTTTTTTCTGCAGCTTTTAAGAAAGCTGTTTTACTCCAAGCTGTACCGCCTTGGGCCATTGGATCAACAGCGTTTACGAATACTTTTTTATCTTTTACAGCGTTAATACTTTGCCAAATTGGATTGCTTTGTAAATCTTCTAGCGCTTTCGGATTATCTTTATTTTCGCTTCCTTCAAATTGAACAAAGATATAATCCGGATTCATTTCTGCAAACTTTTCTAAAGCAATTTTTTCTTGCTTTTTAACTGCTTTAATCGCTTCAGGAGCCGTTAAGCCTAAATCTTTATAAATTACTGGATTGAAATAAACATCTTCTGGGTACAGATTAATGCTTCCTTCTCTCAATCTTATTACAACAACTTTTTTATCTTTTAATTTATCTGCTACTTTTTCTTTCGTTTTCGCAGCATCCGCTTTATAATCTTTTATAATTTTTTCCGCTTTATCTTTTTTACCAGTTAGCTCACTCATTAATTTTAGATTATCTTCCCAATGTGTTGAAATATGAGAAACAGGGAATGTTGGTGCTACTTTTGTAAATTTTTCCGCTGTCTCTGCTGGGAATTTAGAACTAGATGTAATAACATCTGGCTTTAATTTAAGTAGTGTTTCAAAATTCGGCTGCATTTTTTCACCAATAGATTCTGCACCTTTTAAATCTTTAGCTAAATAGTCAGGTATTTTCCCACCTACTGTAATTGCAGCTACTGGTTTCACTCCAAGTATGGCTGCATCTTCCATTGATTCTAAACTAGCTGTTGCAATTTTTGTTACTTTTGCAGGCACTGTATATTCTTTACCAAGGTATGTAATTTTCTGTTTTTCATCTTTCTTTGCTGTAGTTTCTACACTTTCCGTTTTCTTCTCACTTGAACTTTTTTCTGCACTATTACATGCAGCAAAACCTAAACTTAATACTGTAACCATTCCTAGTGTAAATAACTTTTTGTTCATATTAAAAAATGCTCCTTTCAAAAATAAAAATTTATAACTTTGTCAATCTAATAAAATATTATTCTTATCTATATATTGCAGTATAATTAGCCAATATTGACACTTACATTCTTCACTTCCCCTATTAAACATAGTATCTTTTAATCCCCCTTATCTATAAATACCGATAATGATTATCATTATTGATTATATGCGTAACCTAAAATTATTTCAAGAATGATTTTCAAACTTTTAACAAAAAATAGAAAATAATAGTTAAAAATCCATATTTCTCATAAATCTTTTTCTTTTACACCTACTAATTTTTGAACAATGAACCCTATAAAAGAGGTGTGATAAAATGGAAGTCTCACTTTATGGCGAGTTTTTTATTCAAAAGATGATTTCAGCTATTAAAAGTCGTGCATAGAAGTGGTTAGGGCCTTTTCCTGCCACATGCGAAGTTTAAAACAAAGGGGGAAAGCGAGTAGCGGTTATATTGTATTCTGCATAGCAGCGACTTACAAAGAAAAGCGGAAGCGGCTCACTCAGAACAAGAGGGGGATGGAGCTTCTGACATAGAGGCGCTTTTTGCCTCGGCGGAAGACGCGAAGCCACCGACTGTTCTAGCCGCTGGAGCTGGATCATAAAGAAAAGCGGAGCCGACTGTTTAGGAGGCAGCGCTAGACAAAGATGTCGAAAAATTAAAACGGATTTATATAAATAATGCTATATAATCCAAAACCCCGAATAGGAACACTATTCGGGGTTTTCACTTTGTTGAAAAAGTCGTTTGTCAATAAATAAACGACTTTTTCTATAAACTTTACTTCTCTATATTTGGGCTTTTTATGGTTAAAAATTACTTATTTCTGAATAAAACACCATGTTTTAACCCGAAAAATCAGTTGAACTTACAACAAGATTGTTAAAGATTCACTTGACGGATTTGTTTTTCAACAGTATGAAAACCCCGAATAGGAACACTATTCGGGGTTTTGTCTTTTAAGCTTTTTCTTCAAATAATCTTGCAATTTCAATAATAACTTGAACGGCCTTTTCCATATTATCTACAGATACATATTCAAATTTACCGTGGTAGTTTTCTCCGCCCGTAAAAATATTTGGTGTCGGTAGACCCATATACGATAACTGTGAACCATCAGTTCCTCCGCGAATTGGTTGAATATTTGGTTCGATATCAAGATTTTTCATCGCTTCATATGCAACGTCAACAATCTCTTTCACTGGTTCAATCTTTTCTTGCATATTGTAATATTGATCATTCATCTCAAGAATAATATTTTCTGCACCATACTTTTCTTGCATCTGTTTTGTAATGGCTGCTACGTTCTCTTTTCTAGTATTAAAATGTTCGCGATCAAAATCACGAATAATGTAAGTAGATTGACTTCGCTCAACATCACCATTTATAGAAATAAGGTGGTAAAATCCTTCGTACCCCTCTGTATATTCCGGTGCTTCTTCTGCTGGGAGTTTCCCATGGAATTCCATTGCGAGCTTACTCGCATTTACCATTTTATTTTTAGCTGTTCCTGGATGTGTGCTGTTCCCTTTAAAGGTGATTTTAGCACCAGCTGCGTTAAAGCTTTCATATTCTAATCCACCTAGTGGACCTCCATCCATTGTATATGCAAATGAAGCTCCAAAAGCTTCTACATCAAAATGAGCCGGACCGCGGCCAATTTCTTCATCAGGTGTAAATGCTACTCTAATTTTCCCGTGTTTAATTTGTGGATTATGTAATAAGTAATTCATTGCCGTCATAATTTCTGTAATGCCTGCTTTATCATCCGCACCAAGAAGTGTTGTTCCATCCGTTGTAATTAATGTATGGCCTTGATAAGATGGGAGTTCTGGAAATAATTCTGGAGTTAATATAACACCAAGCTCCTTATTTAACGTAATTGCTTTACCATCAAAATTTTCATGAATTTGCGGCTTCACATTTTTCCCAGTAAAATCTGTTGCTGTATCTAAATGGGCTAAAAAACCAATTACAGGTACCTGCTTGTCCGTATTTGCAGGAAGCGTAGCCATCACGTAGCCATTCTCATCCATCGTTACTTCTGATAATCCAATCGCTTTCAGCTCTTCTACCAGTTGCTTTGCGAATTCAATTTGACCCGGCGTTGATGGTACAGTTTGACTTTCTGCATCAGATTGTGTATCCACCTTAACATATCTTGTAAAGCGTTCGATAATTTCTTTTTTCATACTCTCTCACTCCTTTTTATCTATCTCTATTTATTATAAACCTTTGTAACATATTTTTTTATTTCTTTTCATTTTATCTTTTAAAATTCAATGAACAATATAAAAAAGCAGACCTTTGTTCCAAAACAAAAGTCTGCTTTCCAATTATTATTCACCTAAATCAACATTATGGTACACTTGCTGAACATCTTCTAAATCTTCTAATGCATCAATCATTTTTTCAAATTTCACTTGTGCATCTTCTGGAAGTGTTACTTCGCTTTGTGCAAGCATTGTTAATTCTGCAACTGTAAATTCAGCTACACCAGCATTTTTAAATGCCTCTTGTACTGCATGGAATTGATCCGGTTCCGCATATACGATAACTGCTTCCTCTTCTTCCAAGATGTCACGCACGTCTACATCTGCTTCCATTAAGATTTCAAGAGCTTCATCTGCTGTTTTACCTTCAAGACCAATAACAGCAATTGCATCAAACATATACGCTACTGATCCGTTTACACCCATGTTACCAGCATTTTTGCTAAATGCTGCACGTACATCTGCTGCAGTACGGTTCACGTTATTTGTTAGTGTATCAACGATTACCATCGATCCATTTGGTCCGAAACCTTCATAACGAAGTTCGTCATAGTTTTCTTCTGAACCACCTTTTGCTTTTTCAATTGCACGGTCAATGATTGTTTTCGGTACGCTGTACGTTTTTGCACGTTCAAGTACAACTCTTAAAGTCTGGTTAGATTCTGGATCTGGTTCTCCTTGTTTTGCTGCTACATAAATTTCTCGTCCAAACTTTGCATAGACACGACTCGTATTTGCATCTTTTGATGCTTTTTTGTCTTTAATATTATTCCACTTACGTCCCATTCTTGTTCCACTCTCTTTCAACTTTAACTCTACATAAAAATAGTAATATAAAATATGCTGTTTCTTCAACAGTTTTTCATTATATTTCATATTGTTAACAAAAAAGACAAATTGAAGATGTCACATTTATTCACTACATTGTATTATACCTTATTACGAGTTTAATAATCAAAGAAAGACAGGTTATTCTTATCTATATAAATACAAGTTAAAAAATCGACATAGAAATCCTGTTCTTTTTTTGGTGGGCAAGAGCGTCTGGCCATGCATAGTTGCGGTCAGAGCCTTTTTCTACCACGGGAAATGGTTAAAATAAAGGGAGAAAGCGAGTACATGACTCTTTTTTCTCCCTAACAGCAACTTATATGCTAAAAAATGAAATTGGATTTACAAATTGATATATACTGCCAACCTCATTAAACTTTTTTAAGAAGTTTCAAACAATAGTTTAATTATTATGACATATTTTCATATAGCAAATCTTAAACAACCTTTTTTAAAAAATAGTGAAATATTCAAACTATTTACTTCGCATAACATTACCCAAATTACACCAACAACCCTTTTCTTCAACCCATTTCTTCAAATCCATTTTCTGAATTATTTTCTTCACTTATATGACTATGTTTCTTTGAATATACGAAGTAAACAAACGCTCCAATCACTAACCAAATTCCAAAATACAGCCACGTTGTTAATGGCAAGTTAACCATTAAGAATACACAACATACAATAGAAATAATCGGAACAACTGGTACAAGTGGCACCATAAATCCACGCTGCAAGCCTGGATGTGTTTTACGAAGAATAATTACACATACCCCAACCATCGCAAACGTTAAGAGCGCTCCAATATTCGCTAGATTCGATAATTCTTTCAAATCAATAAATCCAGCGATGAAAGCACTACCTATTCCCGTTAACCAAGTTGAAAACGATGGCGCTTCTGTTTTTTTATTGATTTTCGCGAAAGCTTTTGGTAGTAAACCATCACGACTCATCGCAAAGAATACGCGTGTTGTTGCATAAATGTAAGCAAAAATTACCGCCATAATTCCAATTACAGCTCCGAATGAAATTACACCAGCCACTTTATCTTGTCCTACAACTTCTAATACATAGGCCATTGCTTCTGGTACATTTAATTCTTTATAAGATACCATTCCAGTCATTACAAGGCATACCGCGACATAAATAATTGTACAAATTACTAATGATACAATAATACCGATTGGTAAATCGCGCTGCGGATTTTTTACTTCTTCAGCTGAAGTTGCTAACGCATCAAACCCTAAGAAAGCAAAGAATACAGCAGCTCCTCCTGCAAAAACGCCGCTTAAACCATATGGTGCAAATGGAATCCAGTTTGTTGGTTTTACATAAAACACACCAACAGCAATAAATAATACGACAATACAAATTTTAATTAACACCATTGCGTTATTTATACGTTTACTTTCTTTCGTCCCACGTGATAATAACCATGTTAGTGCAAGTGTAATCAATACTGCTGGCAAATTTACAATACCGCCCTGTGAAGGGATTGTTAACAACGCCTTCGGTATCTCTAATCCAAATCCACTAATTAAGTTGTGAAAATACCCTGTCCATCCACCAGCTACTGCTGCTGTTGTTACGACGTATACGGATAGTAATGTCCATCCCATTAAGTGTGCTACAAACTCTCCAATTGTTGCATACGAATATGTGTATACACTACCCGATACCGGAAGTGTAGAAGCAACTTCAGCATAGCATAAAGCTGCAAATCCACAAACAATTGCTGCAATCATAAATGAAAAAATCACTGCAGGACCAGCATCTCTTGCCGCAACTAATCCAGTAAGCACAAGAACACCTGTGCCGATTATCGCACCAATACCTAACATCGTTAGATCAAACGCTCCTAATGTTTTTGTTAAAGTTTTACTATTACTTTCTTTTAACAACTGGGTAACAGATTTCTTTTTAAATAAATTAATTATGATACTTACCCCCATTTATTAAGAAGAGCTAAGAGAATTTCTCTTAGCTCTTCTTGTGTTATATAAACCAATTTCTCGGTTTCATTTTTTATTTAATAATTTTTGATTACTTTACTTCATTCGCAAAGAAATGCTCACATACGCTAGAAATACGAGTTAAATCAACGTTTCCGCCAGAAATAATTGCTACTACTTTTTTCCCTTTAATATAGGAATCAACTTTGCCTGCAAGAAGAGCAGCTGTCGCTAATGCTCCTGCGCCTTCTACAACAGCTTTTCCGCGTTGTAATAAATCTTTCATAGCTACTTCTAACTCATCTTCAGACACAGTTACAATATCATCAACTAATTCTTCTACGATTTCAAAAGTTAATGTTCCTGGAATTTTTACTGCGCAACCATCAGCGATAGTTGGTGCTTCATAATGTTCTACAATTTCACCTTTATCATACGAAGCTTTCATTCCATGAACATTATCAGCTTGAACACCAATAATATTGATAGAAGGGTTAAAAGATTTAAGTGCAACTGCGATTCCAGCGATAATTCCGCCGCCGCCAATCGGTACAATTACAGTATCAACGTCCCACATATCATCAAGAATGTCGAGACCAATTGTTCCCTGACCTGCCATAACTTTTACATCATCATATGGATGTAAATATGTTTCGCCAGTTTCTTTTATAATTTCTTCACATTTTGCTTTTGCATCATCAAACGTATCACCGTATAAAATGACTTCTGAACCGTATCCTCTTGTTGCTTCAACTTTCGCCTTTGGAGCAGAAGTTGGCATTACAATTTTACTTTTAATTCCAAGTAAATGTGAAGATAACGCTACACCTTGTGCATGGTTACCAGCAGAACAAGCAATAACCCCACGAGCTTTTTCTTCCTCTGTTAAAGTAGAAATTTTATTGAATGCTCCGCGGAATTTAAATGATCCTGTTAACTGCATATTTTCTAATTTCAAATAAATTTCTCCGCCTGTTTTACTTGTTAAATAAAAGGATTTAACAAGCGGTGTTTTACGTGCGTTTCTATCAAGAACTTGTTTAGCATTTTTTATATCAACAATATTTAGCGGCAAAGTTTTCGTAATCATATTAACACTTCTTTCAATTGTTTATAATTTAATCCTAACGTTGTTCCTAAACTCTTATAAGACTTCGTTCAATTGTTTATAATCCAATTCTAACGTTGTTCCTAAATTTTCATAAGTAATGGTTCCTTTATAAATATTAACACCATGTACTAATGCTGGTTTGTTTTGAATAGTTTTTTCTAAACCATCGTTAGCAATTGCTAATAAATAATCGATATTTCCATTCGCTAACGCCATAGTCGATGTACGTGGAGTCGCTCCTGGCATATTTGGTACAGCATAATGAATTACATCGTGTTTAATAAATACAGGATCATTATGTGTTGTATAGTGATCAATTGTTTCAATCGTTCCGCCTTGGTCAATTGAAATATCAACTACAACACTGCCCGGTTTCATGGACTGAATCATGTACTCTTTCACAATTTTTGGTGGTCTAGCACCTGGAATTAAAATAGTTGAAATAAATAAATCTGCAGTTTTAATTGTTTTCTCTAAGTTTTCAGTAGTAGATTCAATAACTTCAACTGGCGCATTTGCATATTTTTCTTGTAAATAAGCAATTTGCGTTTTATTTAATTCTAAAATAGTTACGTTACAACCAATTCCAACGGCCATATCACAAGCATTAATTGCAGCATTACCTCCGCCTAAAATTACAACATTACCAGCAGGAATACCCTCTATGCCTGATAATAAAATACCTTCTCCTTGATGTTGCTTTTCTAAATAATAAGCTCCCATAAATACTGCGCGACGACCAGCAATTGCACTCATCGGTTTTAATAATGTTAGAACTCCATTGTCACTAATTGTTTCTCCAGCAATTGCGGTTGTTCCCGCTTTTCTCATTGCTTCTACACACTCTTTAGAAGCTGCTAGATGTAAAAATCCCCAAACAATTAAATCTTTCTTAAAATATTTATATTCTTCCGCTAAAGGTTCTTTTACTTTTACTAACATATCAACATCCCAGGCTTGCTCTTGATTAACTAAAGTAGCGCCTGCATTTGTATATTCTTCATTAGAATAACCTGATCCTAGACCAGCGTCTTTTTCTACTAACACTTCATGTCCTGCTTCAATTAATTTTCGAGCATTTTCTGGTGTCATCCCAACACGGGCTTCACCTTTTTTAATTTCTTTCACTACGCCAATCTTCATGCTGACACATCCTTTTTAAGTGTAATATACACAAATACAATTTTTTTATACGATTCAAATAAATTTGCGGACTATATGAAACATTCTTATATTTCCTCATTTTTTGAATCGCTGTTCACACATACAAGATAGCACTTAAGAAAATAATGAGTCAACATTTTGTGAAATAGTTCACAAAATGTTTTTTTTTATTTTAAAATAAATTTTTTCTTACACAGAAGGATTGAAACCACTTTTTAACTATGATAGACTTTGTCACAAATAACATCTCTTATGAATTCCAATGAAATGCAATTTTATTTTTTTACTTACATTTGTGATTATTTTCACATTGAATAATATGGAAATACCATAAAAGGATTGTACTTATTTCCATATTATTGTGAATTATATCACAAACGAATTTGGATTTTATCAATAAAAAAGTACTATTAAAAAAATGAGAGGACATACTATTAATACAAATGTAAAAGTGAATTCATCAGAGATTGTATGTATTTTTTCAAACAGGAGTGATTATTATGTCACAAGCACAACTTAAAAAAGATATTGGCTTCTTTGCAGCATTAACAACCGTTATTGGTACCGTTATTGGTGCGGGTGTATTTTTCAAACCTACTGCACTATACGGTGCAACTGGATCAGCAAGTTTAGGATTACTCGCATGGGTAATTGGAGGAATCTTAACAATTTGCTCCGGTTTAACTGCAGCTGAGCTTTCAGCAGCTATTCCTGAAACAGGGGGAATGATGGCATATTTAAAACGTACTTATGGAAACTTAACTGCTTTCCTACTAGGATGGGCACAAACTGTCATTTACTTCCCTGCTAACATTGCAGCACTTGCAATTATTTTCGGAACACAAGCAGTTAGTTTATTTGGATTAAATGCGAATGAACATAAATTGATGATTATTGGAATTGCTATTATTACTGCAGCATTCGTAACATTTATGAACTTCTTAGGCGCGAAAGCAGCCGGTGGAATTCAAATGGCATCGACAATTTGCAAATTAGTTCCTTTAGTATTACTTATTATTTTTGGATTATTGCATAAAGGCGACGTAACTCTTCAACTGTTTCCAGTTGAAGCAGGTCCAGGTAAATCCTTTATCTCTGCACTTGGTACTGGCTTACTTGCAACAATGTTTGCTTATGATGGGTGGATTCATGTAGGAAATATCGCTGGAGAAATGAAAAACCCTAAAAGAGATTTACCTAAAGCAATTGTAATTGGTTTGTTTATTGTAATGGTTGTTTACTTACTTATTAATGTCGCTTTCCTTATGGTAATGTCTGCATCAGCACTTGCAGGAACTGATACACCTGCATCTCAAGTAGCAACAATTTTATTTGGAGCAATGGGTGGAAAATTAGTTACAATCGGTATTTTAATTTCTGTATTCGGAACAATTAATGGATATATCATGACAGGAATGCGTATCCCTTATGCAATGGCATTAGAAAACAAACTGCCTTTCAGTAAATGGTTTGCAACATTATCTAACAATAGTCGAGTTCCTTATAATTCTGGACTATTTATCTTATTTGTTTCTATGATTATGATGGTTATCGGTGGATTCAATACATTAACAGATATGTTAGTGTTTGTTATTTGGATATTCTATACAATGACCTTTGTAGCAGTATTCATTTTACGTAAAAGAGAACCAGATCTTGTGCGTCCTTACAAAGTACCGCTATACCCTATTATCCCGATAATTTCCATTGTAGGTGGATCATTTATCGTTATTAATACTCTATTCACACAAACGCTATTAGCGTTATGCGGTATAGGATTAACTGCTTTAGGACTTCCAATTTACTATGCAATGCGAAACAAGCATGTAGAACCTAATAAATAATCATTTAGTTAGACGTGTATAAAATCCTTATGCGAAATAGATAATGGATTTTATACACGTTTATTTTTTAAGCCCCTATTGATATCCGTTAACTAAAAAATGCACTTCAAATACCACGTTGTACATCTTTTGTTCATTGAGGAGATGTTATTTCTCCCTCATTTCTTAATGCCCTTTTCACGATAACTGCCATTACAATCATCACTATACTTACAATCAGTGTAGGAAGATATACCTTTATACTAAAAGCTTCAAATATGACACCATATATAACTTGACCTACAGGTGCCATGCATTGTGCAACTGCCATAATAATCGCCATGACTTTCCCTAAATTTTCATTTGGTGTTTTCTTCTGCACAGCGGTAATGACAAAAATAGAAATAATAGTCATCACTACTGCAATAAGGATTGCACACAAGATAAAGAGTAGAAATGATGGATAGTATCCGAAACTAAGCGCAAAAGGTGTAATCGATAAAGCCATTGGTATAATCAATAACGCCATTATGAGAAACCAAAGATAAAGTTTTTTCATTTGTATCTTTTTTGCAAAAAAACCGATGGACAATGCCCCTAAAATTGTAGCAAAATCTATGAGGCCCATTCCAATGCCATACATCGTGTCACTACTTTGCATAACTATCCGTATAATGATGGGGCCTCCAACAACAAACAACGGCGTGAGAATTAAATTGAGGAAAGCTGCAAGTATTATACATTTCAAAATAAAAGGCTGCTTAACCACATAGATAAACCCAACCTTTAAATCGTTTACAATTATCGATATGATATGTCCATCCTGCGTTCTTTTCGCGAACGGGATGTGAATAAAGATCGCTAAAACTGCGGCTAAGAAAAAAGCAATACAACTCATTACAACCAATGTTTTTAACCCTACAATGCCATACAATACCCCGCCTAAAACAGGAGCTGCTACACTTGATAGTGCTTGAACACCGTTTACAATACCGTTTGCCTGCTCCAGTTTATTTTCCACTACTAACAAAGGAACACTTGCCATGACAACTGGCGAGTACATGGCGCTAATCATCGCAAGTAATATCATAACAACACCAATTCGTATCACAGAAGTATTACCAGCTGCTAACAACAAAAGAAAACAAAATACAATTGCACTGCTTGCAAAATCAAAAATTATCATGAGGTTGCGGCGGTTGAATCTATCAGCAATAGCCCCGCCAAGAGGTGATAACAAAAGAGGTACATTTGATACGGCATACAAAGTCGCATATATATCTGCCCGGCCTGTTATGTCCAATACATAGAGAGATAAAGCAAAACGCAGGAGTGAAGAACCTAATATTGATACAATCTGTCCAATTACCATTAACTTAAAAGCTTTAGAAAAAGGCTCTATATCGCTATTATTTTGCATTATATATCCACCTTTCATCAAAACCTTAGACCGACCACCGGTCTATAAATTTGTATAAAACACTCATAAAATTTTAATTTTCCGACATGCAAATCATTGCTATGTGAATACAACGTGCCCTGCATTTGCTTTCTCCCTTAGTTTTAAATATAGTAGGAAAAGGTCCTGGCCGCTTCCGCTTTTCTTAAGAAGTTAGGTGGGAGATAAACTGCTGGCATGCGCCCGATTGGTGAGGGCTGATAATCAGTGGGGGATGAAGAAAACCCCCACTGATTAAAGTTTCACTTTATGTCGTTAATCTTATTAGTCATTTTCAGAATGTCCTATCAAAATATCTAAAATGTAATCAAAACTCCCTTTTTTAGCACCAAGAGTAGTCTCCGTTATGCTGATAAACGCCTTTGCTCTTTGCATCACTTCATGCGGCTGCCACTGAAACAATCCTTCATCGAATATTACTTGTGCAGAAGCAAGCAAAAATTCTAATGTTTCTTGTGGATATTCTGTTACAAAAACATGTTCATTGATTCCTTGCTCAATCACCTCCGTCAAAACAGGTGTTAAATGTAAAATAGACTGAACTAAACTTCTCTGATGCATTTCAGCATTACTTGGCTGATGAAATTGTTCAATCATTTTTTCTTTGTTCCCCCCAGCTTTTGGTGCTTGCGCCATTAAAATATGAAATAATTTATCAAGTACAGGGATATTAGGATCTGAAGCAATCTTTTTTGCGGCCGCTACATCTGCAATTACAATCCGCATAATAACCGCATCCATTACTTCCTCTTTTGATTTGAAATAATGATAAAACGTTCCTTTTGCGATACCGATTTCCTGCAGAATATCATTTATTGTCGTTTTCATATATCCTTTAGAAGTAAATAATTTTTCTGCGGTATCTAAAATTTCATTTCTGCGCTCTTCATGTTCTTTTACGATTCTCATCCATTAACCCCTTCTCCTTAGACCGACTACCGGTCTAATATAACTATATGTATAATATATAAAAGAATGTATTTTTTTACAAATACAAACAAAAAAGAAGCAAATTTATTATGCTCCTTTTCCAACAATTACCACAAAACTACTCCCGTCGCAAATCCATCATATCCTTTGCTTCCCACAGTCTGTATTGCCGTAGAAGATAGTTGTGATTCAGATGAAGAGCATCATTCCCTGGATGTTAGAATCACTGCTAGAAGCGTTTACTACCTCTCCCTTGCAAACTCCCCTATAATTACTGTACCCTTTCAAGATAATTTGAGCGCCCACTTTAAAGAAGAGATTCATGTTTCATTCGGGGCTATTCCTGGCTTCGCTGCATTTCCTGCTTCTCCATATAACTGCGCATCCGTCGCATATATTTAGGTGCGTCCACCGAATTCCCTGCGATCATTTCAATGATACAGAGTCTTTCCGTACTTTCCGTTTCAGCTTGAATTATAGCTTGATCAAGCTCTCCATAGGTCCGGACCGTAACGGTAAACGCGTTACCTCCAAAAGCTTCGGCCAATCTGGTGTAAGACCATTGAGGGATTTGATTGTACTTTTGCCCCTCGGTTTTGACATTCAAATATTTCTCGATCGTATAACCATCGTTGTTCAAGACAAAAATTATAGGCTTACAGCCGTAATAAAGCATGGAACTAATTTCTTGGGCTGTTAGCTGCAGAGCGCCGTCACCTGTAAACAGTAACACTCGGCGTTCCGGCGCGGCTATAATAGCACCGAACGCTGCAGGGGTTGCGTAACCGATGGACTGCCATCCTCCTTGCCCAATATATGTTACATTGCACGGTAGTCGCACTTCCGCCATTCCGTTATAGAATGTCCCGGTCTCAGCAATCACAATATCGCCCTCTTTCAGCATGCGCTGAAAACGGGGATAATAGTCGGCCGCCATGAGAGGCTCGTCGGCATTAGTTGTGAATTGATCGTAAGGGAATGTCCATTTCCCCGCCAAACCTTTGCCCGTGTAACCTACCTTCTGCATCGCAAGCAGCAAGTCGGATGCAAGAACATTTGGATATTCCGCCTCAGCGATTTTGACCATGTCCGGTTGAATATTGACAGTCAGAAGCGAGTTCAACTTTGCAGTAAAATTCGCGGTGTTGGTGTCCGCCCATACCATGCCGATTGCAATGATACAATCTGCATTTTCCACCGTACTTTGAACTTCAGAATCTCCGAAAGAGCCTAGGTACATTCCGATATAATTGGGATGGGTTTCGTCAAAGGCCCCCTTCCCATACATCATCGTTACAACAGGCACGTTCATGGCGTCGGCCAGCTGCCGAGCTGCCGTCTGAAGGCCGAAACGCATTGTTTTCACATCTACCAGAATAACCGGTCGGTGGGCACGCCCGAGCAGCCGATGGACATGATCCATCGCAGCCTGAAGGGTTTTCAAGTTGGACGTTGGACGTGGCGGTACCGGCTCTTTTCGGCTCTTGATTGGCTTGGTCACTAAATCATTTGCCACAACCAGATATACCGGCTTTTTCTTTTCCTTAGCAATGCGAATTGCAGCTGGAATTTCAATTTTGGCATTTTCCGGCGTAAGCACTGCGGTATAAGCCGTAATCTGCTCATACACCTTACGGAAGACATCAAAATTTCCATCCATTAAGGTGTGGTGCATCAGCTTATGCTCTTGTTGATCCTTCTCAGGAGGTGCACCCACAATGTGAATGATTGGCACATGCTCGCTGTTGGCTCCCGCTATCGCATTGCAGGCGCTGAGCTCCCCGACCCCGAAGGTTGTAATAAGTGCAGAAATTCCTTTGATTCTTGCGTAACCATCCGCGGCATAACCCGCGTTTAGTTCGTTCCGTCCTTCTATAAACCGGATGCCGTTATAACATTCCAAAGTATCAAGAAGTGTAAAATTATAGTCCCCTGCGACGCCGAAAATTTCGGTAATACCCTCCAGTTTCAGGCAATCGAACAAATACTGGCCAACCGTTTTTTGAGCCTTTCCACTTTGCGAACCAAAGCCGCCTGCATTCATCATGTTGTCCATCGCTCACTCCTTATCCATTTCTTGGGTTGTTCTGTTTTATAGTACTCTTTTTGATAATTCCCTTTCATTAAACAGGTTATCCGTTGTACTGAGCTAAATTGAGGCGCTAAACGTAGTTTTAGAAATGTACTTATCGCCAGTACAAAAGTGTTATGAAAAAGTAACCGAAACCAAAAAATAATTAAAAAAGAAGCGATTTATTCCTATCGCTTTTTTTCCTAACTCGATATTTTGTCAAAATAATAACAAAAAACTTATTATTGCCTTTTGATTTTTCTCTAGTCTAATTAATTTTCCCTCAACACAAAACCATCACATCACCCGTTTGATTAATGGCCTTTATATCTTTTCATTTCATTTCAAAATGTACTCACAAGTATTGTCTTATCATTTTCACATTGTTTTTCTACTCATATATTTTCATTATTTTTTATTTAAATCGTGGTCAAAAATGTGGTCAATGTGGTCTAGTTGAAACATGAAAAAATAAATCTACTTAATCTTGATAAATCATTAAACAGAATGAGGAAAATAACAAAATAGCCCTTCTCACATGAGAGGGCTTTCTACTTTATTCATTGAGTCTCGTGAAAAAGTATCTTCTAAGTATCTAAATATAACAGCCTCTTCTTTTGTCATTTCCCTTACATAAATAGATTCCTCACGTGTCAATGGTTCTAATAATACCAATCCCGACATATTTCTATACTCTCTTTTAAAATTCATTTTATCTTCCTCGCTCAGAAGTTTACTAAGAAATAATTCAACAGGAACAGGTGTTAAAAAATTATTATTTTCATCAATAAGATTAATATCTATGTTGTCATCAATTTCCCGAATATGAAATAAGAAATTTTTGTCTAGATGGGATACTTGTACTAAATACGATGTTACCTTTTGTTCATCGATTACTGTCCACTCCACTAAGATTATCCCCTTAATTGTTATCTCGTGTAAAATTTTAACAATTAAATATTGAGGATGTGTAAAATTATGATTAAATTTATTTATAAAATGTGGGCGGTTCCCCATGCCCATTAACTTATAAGGTTTTAATACCCTCAAATATAAAAAAACATTATTCTTTTTGTAAAAATATACAGAAAGGATGACGTTTTTTATGGAGTGTGTGAAAAAGAATCGTTCCATTTTCATGAAGTAGGCTTTTTGCTTCATTTCGTAATGTTGATATTGTATCCAGTCTTTTCTGTATATTATAATAACATCATATCAGTTGGTATTATTAGGAATATATATGGTGATAAGGGATGTATTTGACTAAAAAGAAGGAGAGAAGTACTGGATAGAAGCAATAAACAGTATAGATAGAAAAACAAGATAAATATTAAAAGGGGTATTCTAGAATGAAACGTAAACTATTAGCAGTAACATTACCAATTTTATTAGTAGCAGGGGTAGGTTGTTCTAAAGACTCTTCTGAAACTAAAACTGACAGCCTAAAGTCAGCAGAAACAGGTAGTCAAGAGGTATCAAAGTCGAAAGCAACAGAAACGAATGTTGAAAAAGAGTACAAGTCAAACTTAAACTCTTTATTATCAGATATCACAAAACAAGCACAAGAGTTAACTACTATACTCACTAGTGATAAACCGTTCGAAGAGAAAGAAAAGGAATACATGAAGAAATCAGACATCATGTCAGATACAGCAGATAAAGTAATTGCTCTAGAGCCTGGTGAGAAATATACAAACGTACATATTGATATAAAAGGAGCAATGCTTCAATTAAAAACTGGTACTCTTCTAATAAGAAGTGGTATGAATATGAAAAACGATGAGTTCGTGCATAAAGGTGGAGAAGAAACAGAAAAAGCGTCTAAAATGTTGATAGAAGCAGATAAAAAGTTCAAAGAAATCAAATAAGGGGTAGTTAAAAATGAAAGCAAAGAGACTAGTTACGTTGGCAATCCCAACTATGTTACTATTAGGTGGTTGTGCAACAGATAAAGCAGAAACGAAAGCAAAGGATAGCAAGGTAGTAGAAGAGAAAAAGGATTACAAAATGGAAATGGCTTATCTCATGAAAGACTTATCAGAGCAATCAATGGCTATTCAAGGGATATTAACAAGTGAGACATCAATTGACGAAAAAGCAGTAGAGTTTAAAGAGAAGTCTGCACCACTTGTAAAGACAGCTAACAAGCTACAAAAGTTAGAACCTGGTGAAAAGTATAAAGACGTACATGCTACATTAAATGAATCCATGAAGCTAGTAAAAGATTCCGTAGTAAAAACACAAGAAGGTTTAGATAAGAAAGACCGTAACCTTATAACTGAAGGGTTACAGTTGATGTCTAATGGTTCTAAGCTGATAACAGAAGCACACAATAAGTTAAAAGAAATGGGTGAAGCAAATTAAGTAGTATGCTAAAGTTTAATCCATAGTAAAAAAGCCGACTCAATTAATGTAGTGACCCCAAAAAGTTAGACAGGTTATTTCATTAGGCAGCTTCCTGGGCATGAGCTCGGTATTGTACCGGGCTCATGCCCTTTAGTTTTGCCTTAATTCTTTTATGATTATAGTATTCAATATACTTTGCTAATTCTTGCTTAAAGTGTTCAACACTTTCAAATTCTTTTAGATAAAGTAATTCTGACTTCATGATGCCAAAGAAGTTTTCAATCACTGCGTTATCGTAACAGTTCCCTTTACGGGACATGCTCTGTGTAATGCCACGTTTATTGAGGGAATGCCGATATTGTTTCATTTGATAGTGCCAACCTTGATCAGAATGGATAAGGAGTGTGTCCTCATCTGTTAAGCGTTCAAAAGCTTGGTCTAACATCCTTGAAACTAGTGAATAAGTTGGTCTTGATCCAATTGTATACGTGATAATTTCGCCATTAAATAAATCTAGCATCGGTGATAAATATAACTTCTCTCCAAACAATTTAAACTCCGTAATATCTGTAACCCATTTTTCATTTGGTTTTTCAGCTTGGAAGTTGCGATTTAAAATATTCGGTGCAATCTTTCCAACAGTTCCTTTATA
>NZ_KN050811.1:31034-99336 GCF_000746135.1 Bacillus sp. UNC322MFChir4.1 | reverse complement strand
GAATCGTGTGAAGAAGTCTCTCTCTATTCGTACTCACATTTGTACAAAATGTGGAACGGTATTGGATAGAGACTATAACGCGAGCCGGAACATCTTACAAAAAGGATTAGAAGAATTGCTTGCTACAAATTAAAACCTATAAACTGTAGGGCAAGGTTATGTCCGAACAGTATAATCTACGCCTGTGGAGACTGTGTAAGACGCAGTGGGACACCCCACTACGCAACGGTCTATGAAACAGGAAGCCCCTTCTTCAATCAGTCCGTAAGGTGGATAAGGAGGGGTTATTCACTGTAGAAGAACGGTTATGTATAGATAAAGAAAAAGAAATTGTTTGTGGGCTTTCTGGAATAGGACATATTAGTGATGAAGCTAAAAAACATGGGAGAGATTTTAGATTTAGAGGAGAGGATTTGAGATGAAATCCTTTAAAGGCATCATACATAATAAAAATTTATGTATTGTATTAGGAAGTCAACTAGTCTTTCAATTAGGGATATGGTTCGGTACAATTGGTAATTTGCAATTTTTACAAATACATATAAAATCTCATGTTCTTCAGGCTTTTTTTCTTGTTATTGGTGGTGTCCTTGGGGTTATAATAGGCCCTTATGCAGGACGTTATATAGATTCTACTTCTAAATTAAAAGTATTACAATTAGTCGGATTGATGAGAATTGCATCTGTTTTATCAATGTTAGTTGCCATATATACGGGATCAATTTATTGGATGGTTATTTATAGTATAGGAATTGGCTGCTCGGCTTCTTTTTTTAATCCCACTATACAAACAATATTGCCAACTTTAGTTAAAGAAGATGACTTAATTACGGTTAATGCTATCAATATAAATATTATTACTTTATCAAGAATTTTTGGAGCTGTATTAGCTGGTCTTTTATTAACAGTCGCTCCTCTATATACATTATTTATTATTGCTCTTATTGCTTATGTAACCTTATACTTTATCAATTTTTTATTAGTTATTCCAAACGATGTACGAGTGAATCCTAAAAAACTTAAGACTAATTTTAAGGATATTTTCCCTGTTATTATAAAGAATCATTCTATTAAAGTAGTTCTTACGTTATCCATTATCCCTCTAATCTTTATTTCAGGCTTTAATTTATTTGTTATTGAGATTGGAAAGGGACAACCGGGTTCAATCATGGGTATACTCTATTTTATGGAAGGAGCAAGTATATTAATTGCAGGATTATTTATCAAAAAAGTAATAAAACGATATCAAAAACAAGTGCGTATCCTTTTATTTGCTTGCTGTTTGATGGGTATAGCTCAAATTTTATTATCATTGACAAACTTTTATCTAACCATTTTTTCTTTTAGTATATTTGGTTTGGCATATGGCATGTTTAATCCTCTTTTATACACATATGCACAACAAAAAGTTCCTTCAAGTATTCATGGAAGATTTTTTTCATTTAAAACAATGTTAGATCGGACCATTATGCAACTATGCTTGGTGTTAATTGGATTTTTACTAGATCAAATAGGATATAGAAGTTTAATGGTTTTGTTAGGTATATGTACTCTTACCCTAGTTTCTTCTATTATAATTGATTTTAAGGTTAACCCTAAAAGCTATACAATCGAGAATAGAAATAATTATTCTGATGTTTAATTAACGAATGGACCTAGTGACAGGGTTCTTGCTGCAAACCGCGAAGTAAATAAGATCATACTTTTATCAGTGGGCTATTGTATCTCTTTAGCCCCCTAATGAACTTGGACATCTACTAAGAGTGGTTTTATACTTGAAGTAGCCAAATAAGGGGGCATTTATTATGCAAAGAAGAAAACATTCTATAGAATTTAAACAACAAGTGGTACAAGAAGCAATAGAAACTGGAAATAAAGCATTAGTAGCAAATAATCATATTCTTGGATTTGCTTCTTTATATTTACTAGAAAACTTTATACATAATTTATTTGTTTACCCTGATTTTTTAGGTAAGGGTGTTGGTAGAAAGTTGCTTAGTGCTTCCATCGAAAAAATGAATAAACTATTAAGACTGAAGTGCGTATCTGAAAATAAAAAAGCAATGAAATTCCATGAAAATAAGGGTTGGAAGAAAGTTGTTGAAGAAAGAGAACCTGGCGAAAGATATTGGTTATGGTATATGAATAGGGAGAGGGAATTTTTGGGGAAGAAACGAATAATATTTTTAGGTTTATGTTTTTCTGTTCTTTTAGTAGTGTTTTTGTATCCAAAAGGCTACAGTGGTAAATTTGTACAATGGGGGGGCGATAATGTACATTCTGTAAATACAGATATTCTTGAAACAAATCACATTCCATATGAAATTAAAGATAATAAAGTGTATATTCCAGAGGATGCCTTTGATAAAGCGATATGGTGTTGTTCATAAGTGTAGATCTAAAACAAGGACCTTTCGACTGTATAGTTTCAAATAACCTGAACTTTTTAATCAGTTCTTCAGTCATTAAAATGATGGCAAACTCATCATTTAAAGTTGCTAATGAATTAAAGTTCTTACGAGGTGAAAGTGATGGTAATAAAACAAAACGAAATTAAAGTAGTAGTTGGAGCTGGAGCATTTAACAATAATCCAGGTTGGATTCAAACTCAAGAAGATGAACTTAACTTATTAGTTGAAACTACATGGGAAGAAAGATTTGAATATAATTCCATTTCGGCTATTTTAGCTGAGCATGTATGGGAACATCTTACTTTTGAAGAAGGTGTAAAAGCAGCTAAAATTTGCTATGAATTTTTAAAACCATCAGGTCATATTCGTTGTGGCGTCCCTGATGCATTTTTCCCAGATGAAACCTACCAAAATATAGTTAAAGTAGGCGGACCAGGGCCTAAAGACCATCCAGCTGCAAGCCATAAAATAGTTCATAATTATAAAACATTAACGAAAATGTTTGAAACTGCTGGATTTGAAGTAGTTTTACTTGAATATTGTGATGAAAATGGGCAATTTTATTACAACGAATGGGATGCGAACGATGGTGTTATTTTCCGTTCAAAAAGGTATGATTCTAGAAATCAAGGAGATAAACTTGGTTTTCCATCGCTAATTGTTGATGCGATTAAACGGTAACTTATAGAACTAACGCATGCGTTAGTTTCTGTAGTCTATTAAGAGTAAGAGGGGAGAAAATAAAAAGACTACATTTAATTAATCAATGGCATGATTATTTTTCTTTTTTTGTTTTCATAAACAAGAGATTGAATTTTTAGAAAACGCAAAATTGTTGTATTAATTGGATTTGCATTAGATACACAGGAAGTCACATATATTAAACAAATTTTAAAACTAACTGATAGAGATTATGGACTAATAGTAAGTATAACGGGAATAGGTGCATTAGTAGGAGCGTTTGTTGCAGCAGTTTGTTCTAAAAAAACTAACCTAAAGTTATATATCGGTGGTGGAATGTTCCTAACATCTATAGGGTATATCTTCTTTTATTCATCAATTAATTTTATCACTGCAACTTTCTCATTTGCTTTCTTGGGTTTCTTTATGGCATTTGCAAATACAGGGTATACAACTTTTTTTCAAAATAATGTTCCAGTAAAAATCATGGGTAGATTCGGCAGTCTAGCTAGTATGGTCGAAGGTATAATCCAAATAACTTTTACTCTTCTTCTAGGTTTTTTGGCAAAGTGGTTCTCGTTACAGCTAATTTGTCTTATCTTTTCTATTGTTGGTACTTTATTTGCTGCAATTCTTTTTGTAACAATCTTAATACCTTCAAAAACCAATTATTTTAAAGAAAGTTCAAATCTTACTCACTAAATAAAAGTGTATATTTCTACAAAAAGAATAACGTTTTTGTAGAAATATACTTTAATGAGCATGAGACGGTATCCCTAACGGTGTAGTATATTTTGTAAAAAGTTATTCCCTCTCTTTATATATAACCTTACATATTCAAAGAAAAGGTGCCTCTCCTTATTATTTGATCCCAATTCGAAATAGAGTTCTATTTTGGATGGCAGAATCCAATTGTATATTGCTATTAGACGATGTTTAATTGTATCAAAATCTAAAAAGCTAAAGTAAGCAAAATTTATGTATTGCTTAAATGATTGAAATTCTCTGTCTCTGATTGTGTTGTATTCCCACCATAGATTTCCTTTTCTTTTGAGTGGGAGCTGTTTTATATTTTCCAATTGTGGAAACAGAGTATAGACAATCGCTAAAGTTCTAATGAGTCTTTTTAAAGTTTTGTGAGAAGCTGCTTCTTTAAATAAAACAGCATAATCAAGTTTGTCATGCAATATGTATATCATTTGAATTATATCTATAAAATACTTTAAAGAATTCAAATTATGCTTCCAACCATGAAGGCAAATCATGTAAAAGGTATGATAATCAGATAGTTCTTTTATATGATTATAAGGTTTTAGAGATGTTGCTTGATTCCAAAATTCTTCTATTTGAAGATTAGATGTGTTTTCTTTTAATAAATCCCAATGAATCTCAACCGTTAGCGGAATTGAAGATCCAGGTAATGCCTTACTAAAGCTACAATGGAAATGAGAAGGGATATATTCTTCTTCAACTGTAAATCCTAGTGATTTTATACAATCAATCGCTTTGTTTAGATCGGGTGCTTTGATTAACAAATCAATATCTGATGTAGATCTAGCGCCTATGTGACCAAAATATTTTTCAGCAAAGACTACACCTTTAAGTGGGATAACATCAATTTCAATTTCCTCAAATTTGTTTAGAACTTGTTCTGTTTGGTTTTTAATAAATAAATTTAGGTATAATGTTTCGTTGTATTTTTGGGTCAACTGTTCTTGAAAAAAAAGGGGTGTTTGATCAAGCATCCCTTTTTGTTTTAATAAATAATAAATTTGGGAGTGAATTTCAAAAAACTCAATATCCTCCATCGCTTGTTTATAAAATTCGTTGTCAGTTGGTACAGGAATTTGTGGATCATATAATGTTTGTATCAAATGAACAATCAAGGGTTTCAGCACCTTTCTGCATTAAATCAATATTAATTTAAGCATGTATAGTTATCGTATTGTTTTCTTTTGATTGTTGAGAAATTTGCATGTAATATAAGTTACGATACAATCCGTCTTTTTCTACGAGCTCCTCATGGCATCCTGTTTGTATAATTTTTCCCTCATCCATCACGATAATGCAATCTGCATTTTGAATCGTTGATAATCGGTGTGCGATGACAAGCGTTGTTCGATTCACCATTAATCGATCTAAAGCAGTTTGTACTTGTTGTTCAGTTTGGCTGTCTAGTGCTGATGTCGCCTCATCTAACAAGAGAATAGGTGCATCTTTTAATAGGGCTCTTGCTATGGCAATTCGCTGTTTTTGTCCCCCAGACAGTTTTATACCTCTTTCACCAATTTCTGTGTCATATCCATTCGGCAAAGATAGAATAAACTCATTGATATTAGCAGCCTTTGCAGCATCAATCATTTCCTCCTCAGTAATAGAAGTACCTGGGCGTGCTAATAGAAGGTTTTCCCTTATTGTTCCTCCGAAAAGGAAGGTTTCCTGAGGAACATGAGCAATCGAACTTCTTAGTTCAGAAGGGGAGAGGCTTTCAATTGCCATATCATCAATCAAAATGCAGCCAGATTGCGGTTTATAAAAACCTTGCAGTAAATTAAATAAAGTTGTTTTCCCTGCACCGCTTAAACCAACAATTGCAGTTACTTTTCCTGCGTGAATTTGTAAATTAAAATGATTCAATACTTTTTGTTTTTCATTGTAGCTAAACGTGATGTTTTGGAACTCGATTGATTTTACCACCGGTTTAGCTGGGGAATAGGTTGCTACAGTTGTAGATTCAGTTGGTAATTCCAAAATCTTTAGGAGTCTTTCTACAGCTGTAATCGATCTTTGAAACCCTGCCCATTGACTTGCTAGTCCTGTTAACGGATATACTAAATGATCTACTAGATTGATGAAGGTTAATAAGGAACCTACTGACATGACCCCATCTGAAACAAAATATGCCCCTAAACAGAGACTAATTAGAAATGTGAAGGAGCTAACAGCTTGGCCACCTGCATTAAACCATCCACCTAGTTTTGTGTTTTCTAATTCTAGAGAATATAGCTGTTGATTTTTCTTGGTGAATTTTTTATATAGAAATGTTTCCATTGTAAATGAACGAATCACAGAGAAACCAAGAAAAGTTTCGTTAAGCAGGTTATTTATATTACCTAATAGACTATGTATCAATCGGCTGTTTCGCCGAAGTAATAGACCGAAAACAAGTCCTGATATTGCAGCAATAGGTGCGACTAATACACTGAGTAAAGATAATTTCCAGTTAAGGTAAATTAAATAAATGAAAACAGTAACATAGATAAGGGGAAGTCTAATCAGGTCAATAAGACTTCTTCCTATTACTCCATTAATATTATGAATATCATTGGTAAAGTGAGATAATAATTCTCCTGAACGGAGGTTAGAAATATCTTTGGAAGGGAGAAGTAATACATGTTTAAATAACTGTTTTTTTAAATCTCTTTTCACACCGTTTGTTGCAACAGATTCGAAGTAAGTATCAAAAAAACCTGATGTAATACTTATGAATGTTAGGATACACGCTATCGGAACTAGCCACTTAATACGCTGAAAGTCGCTTTTTATTGCTGCGTCCAAAATGTTTCCAAAGAGCCAAGCGAACGCTAAAGTAAGGAAGATATCAATAAAAAGTAAGAAAAGGAGAGCCATATACGCCGTGCGATGCTTCATAATATAAGGTCTTAATAAGGAAAAGGTTTTTTTCATGTCTCCCATTGTAAAGTACTGTTTCATTGTATCTAGTATTGCCTGGTTTTTTCGTCCAATCATATGAACCCCTAATTCTATATTTTTTATAATAATGTATTTTCTAGCATATATATGAAAGCTGATAGTGATTGTGCCAGAGAAATTCAATTATAAAGATAACAATGAACACTCTGGCAGACATGTACTTATTATTTACTTGCGTTTTCCACCACCATGGCCGCCGCCATTCCCTTTATGTGGACCTGTGTATGGAGGGTTTGGATAATGTATTCCGCCATTTCCATGTCCTGGGTGATCTAAGTTGCCATGCCCTTTGTTCCAACTTTGGGCAGTTTCAAAGCGAATAGGCTGACTGCTTAATACCATAGGACGGGTATAGGATTTTTGTTCATTTCGGTTCTCTGTATTCATCGTTTTACCTCCTAATATAAAGTGTAGTGCTCGTCGTTCATTATAAAGAACGGACACTTTAAAGTAAAGATACATAAAATAATATTTTCCTAGTTTGTCTCAAATTAATAAGTAGTTATCTCTCACCTTAAGATTGTAAGGAATCAAAGAAAATATGTGGGGATAGCTGCTACTTGCATGTCCTAATTTGGCATACTTACTATCAACAGGATGAATAACCGACTACTGATGGAAATTTCCCTTTATACTTGTATTTCATTACTACAAAATAGAGAATTTATTTTTGGTGTTAGACTTAAAACGGAATTTTGAATCCTATAAAAATATATTTACAAACAGAATATCGGTGTTTAAAATAAAAATAAATTCTTTATATAGAACATAATAGAGATAATTGTTCATATTAACGAATTGTACGTGAGGTTTTATTAAAGGAACTAAAATTTTTTCACACGTATAAACCAATCTGAAATATAGGAGTTCATGCTATGGAAAATATATTCGTTCAAATAGGCGAACATACTGTTTCAATCTCTTCTACATCTAAAAAATTAATGAATTGGATAAAAATACATTTTCAAATTGTTGAAAGAAATCATGTTGCAAAGATTAACTCACTAAATTTATCCATTCATATTAAAGATAATTATGGAATTCCTTTTGTGGATTATAATGTAGAAATCTGTTCCGATTCAGATAAGATTACATACCGACGTGCTGATTATCTTATAGATGTTAACAGTACATATAATGAAGCAACGATTTCGGTTTATGATGAGCTAGCTTTAAAACATGCTTTACATAATCTATATAGCGCTTTTATCATCCATAATCGTTGGGGACTGCTAATTCATTCTTCTTGTGTGGATCATCACGGAGAAGCTTATCTATTTAGTGGTCAATCGGGTGCAGGTAAATCGACAGTTGCTAAGTTATCAGCCCCTAGACCACTTTTATCTGATGAAGCCACTATTGTGAAAATAGATGAGAATGAAATTAAAGTGTTTGATTCTCCATTTCGAAGTGAACTAACGACATCTTATGGCAACCAATCTTGCCATCTTTCGTCCATTTACTTTTTGATTCAATCGTTGGATGTGAAGGCTTTACCAGTGAAAAAATCAGATGCTATGTTAGGGATAATGGATAAAATTTTTTATTGGCACCACGATTCCTTAGAAACTACTAAACTATTGGATATGTGTAAACAATTAGTAGAAAAAGTTCCGGTTTACAATATGTATTTTCAAAAAAATGATAGCTTTTGGGAGTTGATATCATGAGTCTAAAATGTGAATGTGCAAAAAACATAAATATTGTAGAAATTGATAATGAGTGGATTATTATGGATACAGAAAATTTTACGGTAACAAAAGTAAACGCTATTGGCGCTTATATTTTAGAGGAAGTAAGAGGGCAAAGAGAGCTTGAAGACATCATTTGTAATATTGCAGATAACTACGATGTTGATTTAAATACAGCAAGATCAGATGTTTTGATTTTTCTAGAAGAATTAAAAGGGATAGGTTTAATCAAAAATGGAAGAGCGTAGCCTTCCAGTTTCAGGGATAAAATATTTGCTTCAAAAACAAGGATGGGTTGATCTTCCTTCTGTTGGAGTCAGTATGTATCCTTTGATTCAGGAAGGAGATATTTGTAGATTCATCCCTTTAGGGAGTGAGGAAGTAAGAAAAGGTGAAGTTGTACTATTTGTATCGAATCAAGGACAGTTAATAGGGCACAGATATTTTGATAACTTTGTTGAAAATGGTGTGCTTTACTATGTATGTAAGGGAGATACGAACTTTTCTGTTGATTCTCCAGTGAAAAAATCTCAATTAATAGGGAAATTAGCTTATATTAAAAAAGAGAAATTTCAATTGAATTCTAAAGATTTCATAGCTCGATTATGGGGAGGTATTGTTTTAACCTTCCCTAGTTTGCCAAGGGGGTGTAAAAAATATCTTGATTTGCGGACAAGATTACGAAAATGAAGCAAGTAGTAAGTCACTATAATAGACTTACTACTTGAGAAAAAATATTTAAAAACTTTGTCCCTATATTGACATAGTAAAGGTGAAATGAAAATTTTATTTTGTTGGAGTTCTTTTTATAGAACAAAAAATAGCTATATAATAAAAAATGGATAGTAATATTAATTTATAACATTTAATTGGTAATTTACTAAAGAATAAACTTTCGTTCTTTAAAGAGAACGCGGATAACGAAACACAATGCAGGAATTTAACCATATAATAGGCTTTTGCTTACTTGTTGCATAACGGGAGGGAACAATGAGTGCTATAACAGGGATTGTATATTTTAATTATGAGCCTATATCGATCGAGCATGGTACAAGATTAATAAAGGATTTGTAACAATATCCTGCTCATGATGTTCAAACATGGCACAAAGGTAACGTCTTCCTTGGTTGTCACGCACAATGGATTACACCAGAGTCCATTGGTGAACAATTGCCTTTTTATGATTACGAAAGACAATTGGCGATTACTACTTAACTTCTTGTGGAGTCGCCATTTTTAAGTGATTGCATTCTAAAACTCCCGATAATTCTTCTAAATTAACACGTCCGCGACCTCCAGAAACAATCACCGCAAAAAAATCTTTTTCTGACTTGATCACTAATGTTGCATCTCAATTCCGAAATAAACTGAACCTTCTTGGGCGGTACGTATTTGTTTTTCATGATGAATAATTTAAATGGAACTCCTTGTTCTTGCAAACTCATTCTTAAATTATTCATAGGCAAGAATCCCCCAGTGTTTAAAATTATCTCCTAATAAAACTATACTAACTTTTATAATAAAAAGAAAACTAAGTGTTTGTAACGCTATCTTTCTCCTCATTTAAAAAGGAAAAGAAGGGAAGTAACATCCCAAATAAAGCAGGAATAATAATAAGGCTACCAATTGCGATATACAAAAAACGGATCCCTGATATTTCTACAATTTGCCCTGCAAATAAAATACCTAAAGGCATAGTAGCACGGATCAGGAAGAGCCGCACAGAAAATATTTGTCCCATCAGATGAGAAGGAACGATTTTTTGAAGAAGACTCGTTTGGTGAATATTGAAAAAGGGAAAACAAATACCTCCAAGAATTTCGCATAACACAGCAAGAGGGAAGGATGTTACAAAACCAAGTAAGAAGAAAGATACCCCGCCCATAAATAGACCGGAAAGCATAATATATCTTTGCGGCCATGTATTTCTCCATTTACTGACTAGGAAAGAACCAATTACATATCCGAAAGGAAAACTCCCCATGAAAATACCATACGAAAATGATGTTCCGTTTAATTCTTCTATTATATAAGGTACATTGATTACCATTGTGACCCCAACGCTAAATTGAACTAAAGAAGTAAAGAATCCAAGCCATATAAGTGGACGGTGTTTGAAAAAATATTGATACCCTGAAACGATTTGTTTTAACCAAGTAGTTTTTTTATTATTATGTGTAACGGAAGGCTCATGAAGATAAGCAAGGCTACTCGCACTTATAAGAAATAAAACTCCGACCAATATGTAAGTAGATGAAGTGCCTATGTAAGCAATGATGAGTCCTCCCAATGTAGGAGCTAAGAAGCTCATTGTTCGGACTGTACCGTCAAGCCAAGCATTTGCTTGTGTTAGTTTATTATGTTCGACAATTGTAGGAAGCAGAGCCGATGCAGCTGGAACATACAGAGGCTGCAAAATGCCGAGTACGATTTGAATAACGAACAAACTCCATATCTCAATGTGACCCGACACCATAAGAAGAACGGGTATAAAAAACACCATTCCTCTTAAAATTTGAGACCACAGCATAATGTATTTACGACTTATCCGGTCAATGAAAGGCCCGATAAACAGTTGGAAAATTAAAGACGGGATAAAATACGTTAACCATAGAGTTCCCATAGCCGATTTTGATCCGGTCAGCTCGTACAATAATAATGAATTACATAGAGCGCCTATCGCTCCTCCAAATTCAGAAATGGTTTCTCCGAGCCATAAACATAAAAAAGAGCGGTTCTTAAATACATGTTGATTTTCGTTCATTTCATCACCTCTTTTCTAGAAAACGCTGTAATTTTTCTTGGAGAGCAGTTAAGTAATCAAGCTGTATATAATACCGAGAACCTTTTCCACTAATGATGCGTGCTGCTCGAAGTAATGACAAATGATGATGAAGCGTTGATTTAGGGATTTTGAGTTGCTCGGTTAGCTCTTGAAGTGAGCGATCTCTTTCTGTTAGCAACTTGATAATTTTTAATCGCGTTTCATCTCCAAGAGCTTTATAACTATGAACTAATGTAGAAGGCGGGGAATACGGATCTTCTATTAAACTTACATTTTCGTCTGAAATCGGATAATAAAACACTTTTATCCCCGGTAAAGTTGTTTCTACATTCCAAGGCCGGTACACATATTGCGGGATAAGTATCACTTGGTGAATAGAAGGCTCAGGTTGATATGGACTACCGGTTATAAATTTAACAAGTTCTTCTGGATGATACGTTGATTGAAGCGCGCGTTTTTGCTGGGCATCCCGCTCAAGCATGCTAGTAAACTCAGCGTAATTAGGTTGTATTACTGTTTCATACCAACCTTCAGAGATGATTTTTAAATGTTGTTTTAGTAAGGAAGTATCTATGGATGAAATATGTTTCATGTATGCTGGAAAGAACTTATGATGTTGGCAAGCTTTTATAAGGGAGGTAATAGCTGCATTGTCTTGCTGGGATGCTTTCTGGCGGTTATCTTCATGCTGCAATCCGATATAAGGTAGAGAGTGCCAGCGTAATTCCTCTTCAGTTAATTCATCAAGAAAATAAAAGAAACTTTCAAGCGAATCAAAAATACGGGAGTGAAGTAATTGCAGTAAAGCAAACCATGTGTTGTGTTTGTGTGTATACTGTAGTTCTTTGCGAACGGCCGCAGGTAATTTTTTATCGATGTCCTTCCAATACTCGATTGGCTTTTCGAAGGTATGATGAAAATCGTAATACGTAAAAGCCGCAATCCCTAATCCCATTTCGAATAAAATCGAATGTTTAATTTGAACAGAGTAAGTTTCTCTTGTTGCATTTAAGTTCATTACTTTCATTGCTCATCCTCCTTTTTTATTTTATTCTATATTATTCGAATTTTATTTTCAATAATTTTCGAATAATTATGTGCAAGTTTAGTAAACATTTTTAATTTGCTAGCTATTAATAGATTTCATTTTGAAGTGAAAAATAATGATTGAAAATAAAGCTATATAAATACAAATTAAAAACCCGATATAAAAATCCTCTTTCTTTTTAGGCGAGCGAGAGCATTTGGGCCTACCACATGCAAGTAACAATCATGTTGTACTTTGCATAGCAACGACTTATATGTTGAATATCAATTTACATTTAGACAATATCCGCCCTAACGTTTCCATTTTTCTAAAAATATACTAAAATATGACAGAGGAGGATGTCATGAAAAAAGTTGTTGTGTTTTTTCTTATTGTAGCTTCTATATTGTCAGGGTTTATTGCATTTCAACAAACTGATCATAAAGAATTCGAAAAAATGGAAAAGGTAGAACAGAAGATAGGTAAAGAGTTCGTTATCCCAGATGTGCTGGTTTTTGCAAACCCTAGTGAAATTTATCCTATATTGCTTGAGGCCGCAAAGGAGTCACATACAAATATTTTTCGTACAAATGTTACGTATCACAAAGATGAACAAGCAGAAATTTTGAAGTATGTGTTACTAACAACTGAAACGGCATATTTCAAGCAGTTTCAGTTAAGTGGAGGGAATGTGTTAACGCCAAAAGACACGTTCGAAAGTAATGCTTTTTTATCGACAGTACATACGAAGGATACAAGCCAAAAAGGGGTTATAAAAGATTTTGGGGATAATCATAAGATTACAATGAGACCACTTCAAGCGTCTTATGAACAATTTCCAATGGCAGGGAGATACTTCGTAGAAGTAGTAGATGATGAATCATACAATGCCTTTTTGAAGCTTTTTTCCAAAAAGCTAAATCAGCATTTTAAGCCGAAACAGTATATTATTGCTGATGATTTTAAACGTAATCTTAGTAATCACGGAGATGCTATCGGTTCACCCATGAGCTATTTATCCTATATTCAATATATCGTGTTTATCGTTCTTTTACTTTTTCTGATTTATTATGTTTTTAATGAATCAAAAAGAATTGGTATTATAAAAATGCACGGCATATCGAATGTACGTTTATGGTTTATCGTTATAGGTAGAACCATTGCTAGTATGTTTGTTTTATCGTTATGTATTTCCATACTTGCAGCTGCTTTCGTAAAAAATGTAACCTCAGGGTTTATATACACCATTGTGTTCGATCAATGTAAAACGTATCTCATCATTACAATATTATCTCTCGTTTCATATTTTTATATTTCCAAAATTAAAGTCAATCAAATTATTAAAAATAGAAAAGATACAAAAGGTATATTTGTATTAAATACGCTGTTGAAAGTAACTTGCTCTATCATATTTATTTTATTAGGAGCACCTATTTTAGAACAGTATATTACGGTGAAAGAAAAAGAAGAGAATTTAAAAAACTGGGAGAAAAACAAAGATTATGGTGTCTTTTATCCGCTTTCTGTAGGGAATGATGAAGATCAACAAGGGATGCATAAAATGGAGTCAAGTATAAATGGTGATCTGTATCCTATTTTAAATAAAATGGGAGCGGTATTAATTGATTCCAAGGATTATGAAGAAATAGAATTGGCCAGAAATAAAGATTATAAAGGAATACGGTCAGTTACAGTGAATAATAATTATCTTCGTGAATTTCCCCTATATGACATGAATGATAAGCAAGTGCAAGTTTCTGAAGATGCAAAAAACTGGATTTTATTAGTGCCTGAAAAATACCGAAACAGGGAAAAGGAAATTCTTCGCTTTTTTGAAGAACGGAGAAAACCAGCAATAGAATATGAAGAAAAAAGAATGCATAGAGAGGTCCCAAATCATTTACGCAACCGAAAAATAGAAATGATTTGGGTAAAGAATAATCAGGAAATCTTTAGTTTCAATCCAGATGTATATAAATCTGACAATAACAAAATTAGAGATGAAATTATTGAGGTAATGACAGAGAAGAATAGCTTTGTTGGAGAAAGAGATCTTATATTAGGCGGAGGAGCGAAGGATCCTTTAAAGATTAAGTTAATTGACAGAGATGCAGGATTAACATATAAGACATTGGCACCAGAGCTTAAAAGGTTAGGGCTAGATGATAATTTAAAATATCTTGTAACAGTTGACCAAGATATTTTAAAAGATATATACGATCTGCAAAAAACAATGAAAATACTATTGACGGTTACTAGTGGACTAATTGTTGGCATATTATTTTTGGTCACACAAAATATGATTATATATTTCAATAAAAATCAGCAGAAAATAGTGGTGTATCGCTTATTTGGCATAGGTTTTTTTAGAACGTATAGGTGGTACATATTGTTATTTGTATTAACTTGGATTATACAACTATCAATTTGCTTCATCGTAAAAAAAGAGTTTGATATGAAATTACTGATGGTAGTGGCAATGCTTGTTTTAATTGAATTTACTGCCTCAATTATCGCATTAATCACTATGGAACGAAGAAATAAAAAAACGGTGATAAAGGGAGGGTAATAGAAACGAATGCAATATATATGTGAACTGATAGATGTTAGTAAAAGTTATGGAGATCGTACGATATTAGATAAGTTTAATTTGAAAATTTGTGAAGGGGAAATGATTGCGATTACTGGAAAGAGCGGATCTGGTAAAACGACGATTCTTAATATTATGGGAATGCTCGAATATTCTGATAGTGGAGTCATTAAATTATTTGGTGAAGAAAGTCCAAGTATGGGTTCTAGCAAAGCGAATAAACTTTTGAGAACAAGAATGTCATATCTCTTTCAAAATTACGCACTTATCGACAATGATACTGTAAATAAAAATTTAGAAATTCCCTTGATTTATGCGAAAAAAACAAAGAAGGAAAAGAAAGAACTGAAAACAGCCGCCTTAGAAAAAGTTGGACTGAATGTATCACTACAACAAAAAATACACGAGCTTTCAGGAGGGGAACAACAAAGGGTCGCCATAGCAAGGATACTTCTAAAACCTTGCGAGTTAATATTGGCCGATGAACCAACAGGCTCTTTAGATGATAACAATAGAAATGAAATTATACAAATTTTAAAAAACCTAAATAAAGAGGGGAAAACAATTGTTATTGTCACGCATGATCCATATGTAGCACAAGTATGCGATAGAGTCATAGAATTATAATTATTACGGAAATGAGATTATTAAGGGGAGAGGAAAATATGCATATACAACAATTTAATCAGCACATTGAAGAACTATTTGGAGAACATTTACGTAAATACGACGATCAGTTTGGGATAACAAACGTAAGCAATGAACATTTTCATAAGATTGGTTATGCTACTAATTTAACGCTTGAAACGATTGAAGAAGCAAAGAAAGAAAATGTCGATATGATGATTACACATCATGATGCATGGGAGTTTTTATACGGAATGGAAGAAGCTTGTCAAACTAAACTGAAAGAATATAACATCAATCACTTTTGGGTACATTTACCGTTAGACTTTGTTGAATTCGGAACGTGTACTTCGTTATTTCATACAATCGAAATTGATGAAATGATAACGTATTCTTCTTATGATGAAGAAGAATTACCGGGCGTTGGTGAATATAAAAATCCATTGCCATTTTCAAAGCTTGTAGAAAGAGTAGAGAATAAACTCGGTGAAAAAGTGAAGGCATGGAAAAATAATGATAAAGATGTAAAACGAGTTGGTATTATAACAGGCGCAGGCCATTCGACTGATCATATTCAAGCGGCGCTAGACAGTGGCTGTGATACATACATTACGGGAGAGAAGACGTTATATACAGTTCAATATGCACAGTTTAAAAAGATTAACCTTATCGTAGGTAGTCATACATTTACCGAAATATTTGGTGTGGAAAGTTTAGTGAAAAGATTGCAGGAGTGTGATAACTCGCTTGAGGTTGTTCGATTGTATGAGGAGCACATGGAATAGATAAAGGGTGATGAATTCATGACAACGATTTATGCAAATTATGGCCTAGAAACGGTAAAGTTAACATGGAAGGAAGTGAACGAACTTCCGCCCCGTGAACTCATTACAAGCGTTCACGGATTTTGTTTTTATAATAATGAAGTTTTGTTGGTCAATTTAAATGAACGAGGTTGGGACTTCCCGGGTGGGCATATCGAACTTGATGAAACACCAGAATCTTGTTTTCAACGTGAGGTTATGGAAGAAGGATATGTGGAAGGTATATGTACTTTCCTAGGTTATATTATTGTAGATCATAGTGAGAATATGTCTTGGAATGAGAAAAGTCCATATCCTAAGATTGGCTATCAACCATTCTATTGTATGGATATTACAACAGTACATGATTTTGCAGGGAAATATGAATCAATGAATAGAATATTTATAGAGCCAAGCAAAGTGAACCATTATTATTCGAAATGGAATGCGTTATATGAAGAAATATTCCATTGTGCTCTTAATTTAAAAGGAAAATAGATGAATAATAGAAAAAGCATGGTATTTATAACCATGCTTTTTCTATTATTCATGAACACTCCTATGTATAAAATCTTCAACGATAACATTAAAGAGATTAGGAGCATCGTGATGAACTAAATGGCCAGCTTTAGGAACGACAGCTTTTTCAATAAAAGGAGAATTGTTAAAATGTGAAAATAAATTTTTTGTATCAAACTCAGCGTTTGCTCCTGCGATTAATAGAGTGGGTATTTCTATCTTTTTTAATTGTTGAATTTGCTCAAAAGGATACCAGTCACTATGAAAAGAAATTTCAAGGAGTGTTCTCCAATCATTTTTCATATGAAGTTCATTAAAATAATGTATCGTATCTGGTTCCTTTATTAATGATTGTAACCGTTGTGCGTTCTCTTCGTTTAATTTCTCCCATTCTGCTGGTTTTTCTAACATAATACCTGCAAGAGTACAGGAAGAAATGTTTTGTTGGTTAAGTTGTAACATTTGAACAGCAATTAGAGCACCTGAGGAGACACCGACAATATTGAATGTTGGTAAGTGGAGATGTTCAGCTAATTCTAGTACATCTAGTGCAGCGACATTTAAATAATCAGTAAAGTCTTCAGTATATGAATTCCCTTGACCTCGTAAATCAGGAACAATAACCCGAAAATGTCTACTGAAATATTCAATTTGATTTTGAAAGCTTGTCTGTCCAGTTTCTAGACCTGGATGCAAAAAAATGATAGGGTCTCCGTTTCCATATTCTTCAAAGTACAATTGCATATAACCACCTCTGTTGTATAGAATATATATATTATAATTTATTTTCTGAATTTTAACCGGGACAAAATCTTAAAAATGAAGCCATAAGACTTCTAACCATAGTGAGATTAGCCTAATCAAGTAGAAAAGGAGATAACGGATTGCAGATTCAAACATATATGTTAAATGCCTTTACTAAAGACGGAAAAGGTGGGAATCCAGCTGGGGTTGTTTTAGACACAAAAGGTTTAACAACAAAAGCTATGCAAGCTATTGCAAATAAATTAAATTTTTCTGAAACTGCCTTTGTACTTCCTTCTGTAAATACAGACTATGAAATTAAATATTTTACACCAAATGAAGAAGTTGCTATATGCGGACATGCCACAATTGCTACTTTCTCCTTATTAGCCCAGATTAGAGGAGTAAACTCAAAGATATACACCATAAAAACGAAAGCAGGGACACTAAGTGTACAGATGAATAGCAATAAAATGATCTCTTTACAGCAAAATCTTCCGGAATTTCTTCAAACACTTCCCTGTGAAGGAATTATAAAATCTTTAAATTTAGATAAAGAAAACCTAATACCTGATATGCCTATTCAAATTGTTTCCACAGGTTTACGTGACATCATTATACCGGTAAGAAGGCTGTCAGACCTGTTAAAGATTACCCCTAATCTGAAAAGGATTGCTGAAATAAGTAAAACATATAATGTGACGGGTTATCATGTATTTACATTAGAAACACTGCATAATTCCACAGCCCATTGTAGAAACTTTGCACCTTTGTTTGATATCCCAGAAGAAAGTGCTACAGGTACATCAAATGCAGCACTAGCATGTTATTTAATAAAACATAATAAAAAATTTGAAAAATATAATACCTTCACCTTTGAACAAGGCTATGTAATGGATAAACCTTCAGAAATTGCTGTAAATGTATCTACTAACCTTGGTAATATTACAGATGTTCAAGTAGGAGGCTTTGCTTCTAATTTTCAAGAGGAATATATATTTATATAAATTAAGAAATATTAATGATTAATAATCATACTTATGTGAAGAACGAGAGCCATATTTTAAGATTAATAATGTCGGAGGTATATATGCAATTTAAATATGAGTTAATTGGTACCGGTTGGGCAAACGGATTTATTGAACTAAATTCCCAAAAAATTTCATTTAGCCCCAGTTATATAACTGATGCATTTGGAAATTTGTTGGGTGGTTTAACGGACTTGTCAAATGGTGAAGAACGTGTTGTAACTTTTTTATGGGAGGAAGAACCTATTGGATTAAGTTGGAGACTCAAACTTCAAGACGGTATTATCCCTAACTATTACAGAATATGAAGACACATTTGACTATATTGAGGGGAAGGAAGGCGTAATCATTGTAGATACCACTTGTGATTTTTTTGAATTTGCAAAAATGATTATAAAAGAAGCTGATCAATTGTTATTTAAACATGGAATAGTTGGTTATCAAAATTTATGGGCCGAACACGAATTTCCATTAAGCAGTTACTTGCAATTGAAATATTTCTTAATGGAAGCAGACAAAACCTCCTTACAGACTAAAGAGAAAGATGAGGGACAGAGTAAGGATTGTGAAAAGAGTAATTTAAAACAAGAACTTCAATTCCTTATTCAGAATTTTAATTTTTGACTTCCACTATTAAAAAGGGTGTAAACGAATGATGAATGTATGGATAGGGGTTTTAAAACATGGAACATACAAACGACAGCTTGTACTGCCGAAGTTTTTATTGTCAGTTATGGCGGATAGGGTTAGAAAAACAACGAATAAAAAGTATAAAAAGAGATGGGAAACCCATCTCTTTTTATATTTTTAAAGAATTGCTATTGGATCCAAAGTTTAAACAACCCTTCTGTTACCCCAAGGTTGTACATGTAATATACTCCAAATAATATGCTAATGCTCCCAGTTATTTGGGTGAGTGTTTTATTCAGACTTATTTTTTGAGAACTAAAAACAAATGGAATACCAATAATTGTTGTAAAGAAAAGCATCCCGATAACCGTTCCTACACCAAATATAAGAATATAAATAGCCGCTTCCCAAACACTCTTTACCGTACTCATAGTTAATATAACCATTGCTCCGCTTCCAGCGAGTCCGTGCACTAAGCCGATGAACATGGATTTTAAATATGAAACATTTTTATGTTGGTGCTTATGCTCATGTTTACCGCTATGTATATGAGAGTGGATATGCTTATGTTCTTCTCCGTCATGTTCGTGCTGATGAACATGAAGATTGTTTAAAGAGAAGACGGTGGTCACACCAAGATAAACGAGCATTATACCTACTAAAAATTCTAATGACATAGCCCACTTTTCTGGTATTTCACCTTTCATAAAAATAAGAATAATTCCAACGATAAATAATGTAGCAGTATGACCTATTCCCCAGAATACGCCCGCTAAAGTGGAGCGAAATAATTTTTTGCTTTGACTAGCAATAGTAGAAACAGCGATTACATGATCCGGCTCAATTGCATGCTTGATTCCAAGTACAAATCCTAAAGCCAAAATGGATAGAAAACTCATCTCCATTCATATACCTCCTTTAATAATATTAATTGTGGGATTAAAAGTTTCAAAGCACGTTATAAATGTTAGTAAATGGGAAGCAACATTCAACCAAATACAATGCAGGAATGTCATTTCAAAGGTAAATTATAACAGATGAAAATAGATTACTATTATAAAAGTGCATAAATTCAAAAATTCTTCTTAAATTATATAAATATAAATTGAAAAATCTATATAAAACCCTCTTTCTTTTTAGGAAGGTGAGAGTACCTTTTTACACGAACGACAAAACAGACACATTTCGTTCATATTCGAACTTCTTGTGAACTTTCCACTATTTAGGATGTTATTTACCAAAATAATACTATAATTAATTTGGAAATAGACATCAGAAGTGAAAGGATGAATATGCATGTTTTCTAATATGGGTGTTCCTGGTTTAATTTTAATTTTAATTCTTGCACTTATTTTATTTGGCCCTAAGAAGCTCCCTGAAATTGGTCGTGCGCTTGGTCAAACGTTGAAAGAATTTAAGAAATCTACAGCCGAATTCAGGGATGATGTAGTAAGTGAAGTAAAGATCGAGAAGAAGGAAGAGCAAAAAGTTGAAACAAAGTAAGGTGTAGTAGAAAGAATTTGGAATGTCTGCGGTTTTGCTTTTTGTGAAAGCGTTTTCGTTTTTGCGAAGCGGTAGCTGTAACCATTGTGAATGGGTAGGGGAAGAGGATGATAGATAAAGAATTGCAGATTGTGGACCATTTAGAGGAATTGCGCAAACGGATTATTATATCAGCTGTTGCATTTGTCGTTTTTTTTATTGTTGGGTTTATGTTTGCCACTGATATTTATAAATGGTTTGCAAAGGGGATAGATATGAAACTATCGGTACTCGGACCAAGTGATATATTATGGGTGTATTTTATGCTTGCGACAGTGGTTGCAATTGCAGGAACAATCCCTGTCATTGCAATGCAGATATGGTTGTTTGTACGTCCTGCGCTGCGGCCGAAGGAGAGAAAGGCTACGCTTACGTATGTACCAGCACTCTTTTTCTTATTTATCATCGGACTTGCGTTTGGTTATTTTGTTATATTTCCTATGATTCTTTCGTTTTTGCTTCATCTGGGTCAGGATATGTTTGTGGCTCAATTTACAGCGGAGAAATATTTTCAATTTCTGATGAGTGTGACGTTGCCGTTTGGGGTTTTATTCGAGCTTCCAGTCGTAGTTATGTTTTTAACTTCGCTCGGTATTTTAAACCCTTATGTATTATCAAGCATTCGGAAGTATGCCTATTTTGTTCTGGCTGTAATTGCTGTTTTCATTACGCCGCCAGATTTCGTGTCAGATTTTATCGTAACAATCCCGTTATTCGTGCTGTATGAAATCAGTATTTCGCTTTCTAAGTTTGTTTTTCGAAAGCAATTGAAGCACAGACAGGAAGAAGAGAAAGAATGGACTGTTTACGAGCAAGGGGACGCTATCAAATAGTTATGAAAAGTGATGAAAGAGTTTTTGGTAAACAACTCTTCCATATCAGGATGAAAATGTAGTTCATATATTACATTTATCTTGAATTTCAAAGTATTATCTACTTGTTCCGTGGAAAATGGAGGGGGTTAGTAAATGGAAAAGCAGAAAACAATCTATGAAACTGCGATGAATAATGGGGTTACCCGAAGAGATTTTTTGAAAATGTGCACCGCACTGGCTGCGGCGATTGGTCTCGATTTCTCAAAAACTGATAAAGTTGTAAAGGCGATGGAGACGAGTACAAGAGTTCCTGTAGTATGGCTGCAATTCCAAGATTGTACAGGCTGTTCAGAGTCGTTTATCCGTTCTTCTCAACCTAAGGTTGAAAGCGTTTTATTTGATATGATTTCACTCGAATACACAGAAGTTCTTTCGGCAGCATCTGGATTTCAAATTGAAGCAGCGATGGAACAGGTACTGAAAAAATATAAAGGAAAGTATGTTCTTGCTGTTGAAGGAAGCATTCCCCAAGAGGGCTTTTTAAACATAGGGGGAAAATCAGGAAAAGATACTTTTATTGAAATGGCTACGAACGCACAAGCAGTCATTGCCTATGGATCTTGTTCTGCATGGGGTGGCATTCCTGCTGCTTATCCGAATCCAACTGGTGCAAAACCAATTACGAGCTTTCAAACGAGCACACCTACTATTCTCGTTCCTGGTTGCCCGCCGATTGCAGAAGTAATGACTGGTGTGATAGCTCACATTATAACATTCGGAAAATTGCCGGAATTAGATCATCTCGGACGTCCAAAGGCATTTTATCGCCATCGTATCCATGATAAATGTAATCGCCGTGCCTATTTTGATGCAGGCTTGTTTGTAGAGTCCTTCGATGATGAAGGAGCAAAGCAAGGGTATTGCTTATATAAGGTTGGTTGCAAAGGGCCAACAACTTATAATTCCTGTGCTGAAATGCGCTGGAATGGCGGGGTTAGCTATCCGATTCAATCGGGAAATCCGTGTATTGGCTGTTCGGAAAAGGGATTCTGGGATAATGGTCCTTTCTACACAAGAAGAGCGAAAATTCCTGGCTCACAAACAACGATTAATCCGGATACGATTGGATTAGCGGCCGTTGGTGTTACGACAGCAGGTATTGCTGTTCATGCAGCAGGAACTGTAATTAAGAAAAAAATCGATGATAAACGAGGGGAAGACGAATGAGCGAGCGTATAGTAGTAGATCCAGTTACGAGAATTGAAGGCCATCTTCGCGTTGAGGTAGATATCGATGATAGGGGAATGATTAAGGATGCATTTAGTTCAGGGACAGCGGTTCGAGGACTGGAGTTAATCGTTCGAGACCGTGATCCTCGTGACGTATGGGCGTACATTCAACGTATTTGCGGTGTTTGTACATCGACTCATGCTCTTGCGTCACTTCGGGCTGTTGAGGATGCATTAGAAATTAAAATTCCGAGAAATGCTCATTTGATACGGGACATTATGAATATGGTAATCTTCTTTCATGACCATGTCGTTCACTTCTATCATTTGCATGCGTTAGACTGGGTCGATGTAGTAAGTGCGTTACATGCAAATCCTTCTGAAACATCACGAATTGCACAATCGATTTCAAGTTGGCCAAAATCTTCCCCCGGCTATTTTGCAGATGTGCAAAACAAAGTAAAGAAACTTGTAGATAGCGGACAGCTTGGCATATTTGCGAATGGATATTGGGGACATAATGCATATAAACTTCCGCCAGAAGTGAACTTATTAGCAGTTGCTCACTATCTAGAAGCATTGGACTGGCAAAAAGAAGTTGTAAAAGTACAAACTATTTTTGGAGGCAAAAATCCGCATCCTCACTATGTAGTAGGCGGTATGGCAACTCCACTTGATATTAATAGTGACAATGGTATTCATGCAGAGCGATTAATGCATGTATCTCAAATCATTGACCAAGCTCGTGAATTCATAAGTCAAGTATATGTGCCTGACGTAATTGCTATCGGTTCTTACTATAAAGATTGGACATATGGCGGCGGGTTAGATAACTATTTATGCTATGGTGATTTCTCTACGCGCAGCATATATGATACGAAATCATATCGATTCCCAAGAGGAATTATTTTAAATGGAAACATGAATGAAGTACATGATATAGATCTCAAAGATCCTGAACAGGTGAAAGAGTTTATTGATCATTCTTGGTATACATATGATGGCAAGGAAGGCAGTGGGATTGGAAAGCATCCGTTTGAAGGAGAAACGTCTCTTCATTATACAGGACCGAAAGCACCGTATAAGAATCTGGATACGAATAAGCAATATAGTTGGCTGAAAACACCGCGCTGGAAGAATCAGCCGATGGAAACAGGTCCGCTTGCTCGGATGATGGTTGGTTATGCAGCAGGAGATAAAGAGATTATAAGCTTGATGGACGATACGCTGAAAAAGCTAGGTCTTCCAATTACTGCAATGAAATCAGCACTTGGTCGCACAGTGGCACGCGCGCTCGAAACGATTCTTCTATCGAATTGGATTCGACATGATATGGATGAATTACTTCATAATGTGAAGAATGGAAACCAAGTCACATTTGACCGTACAAAATGGGAGCCAAACACTTGGCCGAAGAAAACAAAAGGAGTTGGCTGGGTTGAGGCGCCGCGCGGAGCACTAGGGCACTGGATTGATATTGAAAATGGAAAAACGAAAAATTATCAAGCTGTTGTTCCATCTACTTGGAATGCATCGCCTCGTGATCATAACAATAATCTCGGAGCTTATGAAGCGGCATTGAAAGGAACACCGATGCTGAATAAGGAGCAGCCATTAGAAATTTTAAGGATTATTCATTCCTTTGATCCTTGTCTTGCTTGTGCAGTGCATTTAACAGATTTAGAGTCTAATAAAACAACTGAAATTCGATTAGGTTAGGAGGAGACACATTATGTCAGACCTCATGCCAACAACACATAACACCAATACGATTGTTCCAGAAAAAAACAGCGAGGTGACGCTTCACCCAGAACGTCCAATTCAATATAAGAAAACAAAAGATGTCGTCAAAGTTTATGTATGGCAATTACCGGTTCGAGTGTTTCATTGGATTAACGTAGTGGCAATTATTTTGCTTATGATAACAGGAATTTATATTGGAAAACCATTTGTTAGTTCAAGTGTACAAGAGGAAGCATATTACTCCTATCTCATGGGATGGGCGAGATATATACACTTTTTTGCAGCATTTCTTTTCACAATCAATCTTCTTTATCGATTGTTCTGGGCGTTTATAGGAAATAAATTTGCCACATCGAACCCATTTCGCTTGGTGTTTTGGAAAGAAGTACTAGAAACAATTAAATTTTACTTATTCTTAAAAAATAAAAAGCCGCATTACATTGGCCACAATCCGTTGGCACAGCTTAGTTATTGGATTTTTATCGGTCTTGGCTCTTGGGTAATGATGCTAACAGGCTATTATATGTATTTTGAGCCGCAGCCAGAATCGTTTTGGGCTAAGCTATTTGTTTGGGTTCCGATTCTGTTTGGCGGAGATAGCTATACGATTCGTTCCTGGCACCACTTAGTGGCATGGGCATTTATGTTATTTACAGTAATTCATGTCTATATGGCAGTTCGTGATGACTATATGGAACGGAATGGCACCATTTCGTCGATATTTACAGGTTACAAGACTGAACCAAAAAAATTAGTTGGTGATAAGAATGATGAATCAAAATAAGAATGCGAAAATCACGATACTTGGAATTGGTAACACCCTCTTCACAGACGAGGGTGTTGGTATTCATTTATTACCGCTGCTTGAAGAAGCGTATAAGGATGATAAACAAATTGAGATTATAGAGGGATTAACGGATGGAATGAAGCTTTTAGGTCCGGTTGAGGAAGCGGAAAATCTTATTATTATTGATGCGATTAATGCAGGTGTAGAAGGCGGAACTATTCTTTCATTAGAAGGGGATGAAATTCCTGCTTATTTTGGTATAAAGATGTCCGTTCATCAAATGGGCTTCCAGGAAGTGTTATTTGCAGCGAAATTCAGAGAGCGCTATCCGAAAAAGATTATTATGTTTGGGATGCAGCCTAGTTCATTAGAGCTTGGTGTAGAACTAACGGAAACGAACCAGGCAAAACTAGGGGACCTAGCGGAAGCGGTTATGAATCAAGTAAATCGTTGGAGACATAGATCATGAATCGTCTCGATTTCTTAAAAGAGGTGACAGGAAGCATATTTCAAACCATGAAATATGTGTATGAGCCCTTTTTAAAGGATGATTTAGAAAAAATGGAAGAAGCGGCAGATCGAGCACTTGGAATTACATGGATACCTGTGATAAAAGTTGATGAAATGGTTGTCGGGCCGGAAGTTCGCTTTGCTTTTGGCAAATCGATTATCGTTTTCTCGCATGAAGAAAAGCTTCATGCGATTAGCGGTATTTGTCCAACTTGCTCCACTCTCATTCAGGTTCGTATGTATGACCACCGGGCGATATGTCCGATCTGTGACAAGGAATACGATTTTAAAACGCTGGGCGGAGAATTATCTGTCCAAAGGTTACAGATAAAAAGGAAGGACCAACTGTATGTTGTTGGTTTTACAGACAACAGTAAAAGGTGATCGCGATGCATGAAATGTCATTGATGGGAGATATTTTGCAGCTTGTTCAAGATGATGCCGCAAAAAGAAATATCATACAAATAAAGAAAATTGAATTAATTGTAGGGGAAATTAGCAATGCGATGCCAGATGCATTGCAGATGGCCTTTGAAATTTTTCGTGAACAAAACCTGCATCTATTTAGCTATGCTGCGCAATTAATTATTCATATAGAGGAAGCGAAGGCGGAATGTGTTATATGCGGTTTGACGTATCATCCTACTCAGAAAATCGCTTTGTGTCCGAACTGTAACATTCCATCTGGCAAGATATTAGCGGGGGAAACTTTTCAAATTTTATCTTACGAGGGGAACGATGATTGATGAATATAACGTTACGAACAGATGTATTAACGAACAATAATAAAGCAGCTGAATTTAACCGCGATCTTTTTGAAAAAACAAATACACTTGTGATTAATTTAATGAGTTCTCCTGGAGCTGGTAAAACGACGTTGTTAGAGGAAACGGTAAAGGCGTTATCCGGATCTTATCGTATTGCTGTTATTGAAGGAGACTTAGCAACGGAGCGAGATGCTAATCGTATCCGCGCAATGGGAGCAAAGGCTGTCCAAATTAACACTTATGGCGGCTGTCATTTGGATGCACGAATGGTTGCAGCAAGCCTTGGCGAACTGGATTTAGATGAGATTGATGTATTATTTATTGAGAATGTAGGCAACCTTGTCTGTCCATCTGGATATGATTTAGGACAGAACCATAAAGTTGCGGTTCTGAGCGTTCCTGAAGGAAATGATAAGATTCCGAAATATCCGCAAATGTTTATACGAACGGAGCTAGTGCTTCTTAACAAAATTGATTTACTTCCTTATCTTGATTTTAATGTGGAGGAAGCGAAGAAGGATTTAATGGAGATTAACCCAAATTCAACCCTTATTCCTCTTTCAGCAAGATCAGAAATCGGACTGGAAGAATGGTATGAATGGATTCAAGAGGCGTATAAAAAATGTACGCAGTAAAAGTTAGTATCCGCGGGAGGGTACAAGGGGTTGGATTTCGTCCATTTGTATACCAGCTTGCCCACCAATATCATCTAGCGGGAACGGTACAAAACAATATGGACGGCGTAAGAATTACGGCACAAGGAGCGGAGGCGGATGTGCAGCAGTTTTTGTTAGAGCTGCAAAGCAAAGCACCCCGTCTCTCGTGTATTCATAACATAACTGTAATAAATATAGAACCAACCGATAGAGCTGAGTTTATCATTATTGATAGCGAGCGTCAGGGAACTTCATCCCTTGTCATTCCAATTGATTCTGCAGTATGTGATGATTGTTTACAAGAGATGAATGATAAGGACAATTTCCGTTATGAATATCCGTTTATCAATTGTACGCAGTGTGGACCGCGATATACCATTATTGAAGAGCTGCCCTATGACCGGCCGTACACGACGATGAAGAACTTTGCGATGTGTACAGATTGCCAAAGAGAATATGAAGATCCAACGAACCGGCGCCATCATGCTCAACCTATCGCTTGTCCTGCATGTGGTCCGAAAGTTACACTTTTGGATCAGCATGGACATAAACTTGAAACGAAGCAACCGATTCAACAAGCAGTGCGGTTGATACAAGAGGGACATATACTGGCGATAAAGGGGCTCGGCGGCTATCATCTTTGCTGCGATGCAACAAATGAACATGCTGTAGCCCTTTTGCGAAAACGAAAAGAACGCCCAGGACGGCCACTTGCGGTTATGGCTGCTTCTGTTCTTGAAATTGATGCTTTTGCTTATGTGAATGAGGCAGAAAGAAAATTGTTGAAAAGTCCAGAAGCACCGATTGTAATTGTAAAGAAAAAAGAAGGTAAACTTGCAGGGAATGTAACGCCAAACATGACGACAATTGGCGTCATGCTTCCCTATACACCGCTTCATCATCTACTCTTTAAGTATAATGAGAATGGTTGCTTTGTCATGACGAGTGCCAATCCTTCTGGGATGCCGATTCTCTATAAAGATAATGAAGCGCTGACTTACTTAGACGGAATCGCTGATTATTTTCTTGTTCATGATCGAGACATCCTTCACCCTGTTGATGATTCGGTTGTGCAAGTAAACGACGGTCGCTTAGATTTTTTCCGAAGAGCTAGGGGCTATGTTCCTGATCCTTTTGCGGCAAGTCATGATGTATCTGGAATGGTTGCCTTTGGTGGACAACAGAAAACAACTTTTACAATTGGAAGAAATGAGCAAATTTTTCTTGGACCGCACATTGGTGATTTGGAAAATGTGGAAACAATGAATCATTACTGGCAGGAGTATAACCATTTAATGAAATGGATGGATACAAAGCAGGATATCGCAGTTATCGATGCGCATCCAGACTATGTCACGAGACAGCTTATTGAAGGATTTCATACAGTGCTAGAAGTGCAGCATCATCATGCCCATATGGCCGCATGTATGGAGGAACACCATCTTACAGGAAAAGCTTATGGAGTTATCCTTGATGGAACCGGATACGGACTTGACGGAAATATTTGGGGATTTGAAATTTTTTATGGAGATGCTAGTAGTGCAAAAAGACTTGCTCATTTGCAATATACACCTCTTCCTGGCGGGGAAGCGTGTATTCGTGAACCGTGGCGAAATGCGGTCGCTATGCTGCTATTTTTGCTTGGGGAAGAAGGAGAAGGTTTAGCAATTCTTCTATTTCCAGATAAAGAGAAAGAAATACATATTTTAAAGAAAATGATAGAAAACCATATAAATATTATTCAAGCTGGTACATGCGGTCGCTTGTTTGATGCAGTTAGCGCGCTATGCGGGATTACGAAAATTGCGAGCTATGACGGAGAGGCGGCAATATTGCTTTCGGAATTAGTGGATGAAACATGCGTGTACGAGCCATATTCGTATGAATACATAGAAGACGGGCTTGTTACAATTCAAATGAAGGAAATGATTAAGGAAATTGTGCGTGACGTTTTAGCAGGTGAAGAGGCAGCAAATATTAGCGGTCGCTTTCATGAAACGGTTGTCCAATCTATTCTTATCGCAATAGAAAGGATAGCTAGTACACAACCTGAGCGAAGCAAAGTCGTCATACTCGGCGGTGGTAGCTTACACAATCGTTATTTGCGTAAACGATTACGAGAAGAATTAGTGAAACGAAAGTTTACCATATATGTACCAGAACAAGTGCCGTGCAATGATGGCGCTTTATCATATGGTCAACTGGCCGTTGCAGCGGCGAAAAGGAGGGGGCAGTCATGTGTGTAGGAGTACCGGCGAAGGTTGTGAAAAAAATGGAATATACGGCGGTAGTTGATGTGATGGGATCACAAACGACCGTTGGGATTATTTTCGTCCCAGAAGTAGAAGAAGGGGAATTTGTTATTGTTCATGCAGGTCAAGCGATGAGTATTGTCGATGAACAATATGCAAAAGATAGCGTGTTGGAATGGAGGAAGTTGGTCGATGCTCGAAATTCTGAAACAGTCGAATGATCCAGGCATATGTATGCCGCTTGTGGAAGCAGTTCTTGAAAAAGCGAAGGAATTTCAAAAGAAGTTTGGACGGAAGCCGGCTTTCATGGAAGTATGCGGTTCTCATACGATGGCACTTGCTAAAACGGGAGTAAAGCAATGTCTAAAGGCTGATGTAAATTTAATATCTGGTCCAGGATGTCCGGTCTGCGTAACGGATCAAAAGTCTATTGATGCAATGATTGCGCTTAGCGATGAAGATAACCGTATTATTTGCACGTTTGGTGATATGATGCGCGTACCCGGGTCGAACAAAACCCTGCTAGATAAAAAAATTGCCGGCAGTGATATTCGGGTTGTCTATTCTCCAATCGATACGGTTACAATCGCTGAAGAAAATCCGGATAAAGAAGTCATCTTTTTAGGTGTTGGGTTTGAAACAACCATTCCGATTCTTACACTAATGGTTGGAGAAGCAAAGAAGAGAGGGATTTCAAATTTTTCCATTTGGATGACAACGAAATTGGTAGAACCCGTCCTGCGCTATTTACTAGAAGCAGGGGATGTAAAGCTCGATGGTTTTATCCTTCCAGGACATGTGTCTATTGTGTTAGGGGAATCATCCTATAACTATTTAGTTGAAGAGTATAATATGTCAGGTAGTATCACAGGATTTGAAACAGCTGAATTGCTGTCTACCATTTATAAACTCATTGATTTAGCATTACAAGAAAAGACTGCTATTGAAAATAATTATTCATCGGTTGTAAGCGAAAGCGGAAATAAAGTTGCGAAGCAATGGATGGAAACATATTTAACGACTTGTGATGAAGCATGGCGCGGCATCGGCGTTATTCCAAATAGCGGATTAGATTTAAAGAAAGAATACGATTTGTATAATGCAAAAAAGCGGTTTAAGGTGGAAGTAGGAGAACCTCGGAAAACAAAATGCCGTTGCGGGGAAGTCATAAGAGGTTTGATTTCACCGAGTGAATGCCATTTATTTGGGAAAGCATGTCAGCCGCTAAATCCAATTGGTCCATGCATGGTATCGGCAGAGGGTAGCTGCGCTGCCTATTATCAATATATGAGGGAGAGTTTGTAATGGAACCGTTCATCAACTTAGCGCACGGAGATGGGGGAGAATTGACGCATCGTCTCATTCGTGATGTATTTGTAGCTGCATTTGGTAAGAAGGATACAGCATTGTTTGATGCGGCATCCTTGTATATTCCAACCGGAAACGTTGCTGTCACAACCGATTCCTTCGTCATTAAGCCAATTTTCTTTCCAGGCGGTTCGATGGGGAAATTAGCCGTTGCTGGTACGATCAATGATTTAGCTGTGAGTGGTGCAAGGCCGCTTTATCTAACGTGCGGCTTTGTTATTGAAGAAGGTTTTCCAATTGTTGATTTAAAGAAAATCGTAATCGATATGGCGAATGAAGCGAAAAAAACGGGTGTTACAATTGTTGCTGGTGACACAAAGGTAGTTGAAAAGGGAAGTGCCGACGGTGTGTATATTAACACCACGGGCATTGGCGTGTATGAACACAATAAAGGCTGCAGCCTTGCTTTTGAAGAAGGCGATGCTATTATCATCTCAGGAACGATTGGTGATCACGGCATTGCAGTTCTAACAGCAAGAGGAGATTTAGGGATAACAGCTCCTACCTTAAGCGATTGTACTTCACTAAATGGCATGATTGACAGTGTACTTCAGCAATGCGGGACTGTTCGCATTATGCGGGATCCAACGAGAGGTGGTCTTGCTACAACACTTGTAGAAATTGCCGAAGATTTTCAAATTACGATGACAATTAATGAACGGTCTCTGCCGATTAAACAAGAGGTACATGGTGCCTGTGACATTCTCGGCTTCGACCCTCTTTATCTTGCAAATGAAGGGAAAGCTATTTTTATCGTTGCAGACAGCCAGAAAGAAAAAGTAATCGATATATTAAAATCCTGCCCCGAAGGAAAAGATGCTACCATCATTGGCAGCATTACAAGCAAAGGAAAAGGACAGTTACTTTTGGAAACTCCCATTGGTTCTAAACGAATGCTGAATCGATTATCGGGCACTATGTTCCCGCGCATTTGCTAAATGAAAACCTCCTTTATTTGGAGGTTTTTTTATGCTTTTGAGATTAGTATGTGTAGTATAATAGAGAGGGAATATAAAAGATTTTTCCTTAATTGGAATATTATCACTGCAGGAAATAACATGATATAGAGGGGGAGAGAATTGAATAAATATAGTTTACTCTTATTCGATTTGGACGATACACTTCTTGATTCCACTTGGTTTAACGCTGGACTAATTAAGACTCTTGAAATGCATCCTATAACAAAAAACCTTGACGTATCTGTATTCCTTGAGAAAAAGTTGCATATCCCTAAGTCTTTATTGGAGCGTTTTAAAAATCGAGAACTAACCCCAGTTGAATTTAGGAGAGCTAGGTGGAAGCATGCTTTTGCTCATTTTCATGTGTTACCTGATGTAGAAGTTATTGATGAGATTGATGCATTGTTTCTTAAAACTAGTATGTCTTGCATTGGTATAAATAATTCAATTACAAGTTTATTAAATGAGTTAAAAACACATTATAACCTTGGAATAGTCAGCAATGGATTATATGATCCGCGATTAAAAATTTTCCAAATGGGACTGTCGGAAGTATTCAGCAACGACACAATATTTCATGCGGAACAATTAGGTTATAGAAAGCCAGATTCAGAAATCTATTTAATGGCATTAGAACGATTTGGTAAAAAGCCAGGAGAAACTCTTTTTATTGGTGATTCTTGGACTCATGACGTAGTTGGACCAATAGAAGCTGGGATGGACGCCATTTGGGTTAATGCAAAGAACCTTTCAAAAACTACTGCACATATTCCGATTGCAATCGTATCAGATGTGACGGAAATAAGGGATATATTGCTAGGCAATAACTAAATTACTCATTTAAAAGGAAAATAGACAAAAAATAGAAAAAGCATGGTGTTTTTGCCATGCTTTTTCTATTTTACATGAACACTCCTGTGTATAAAATCTTCAACGATTTTATTAAAGAGATTAGGAGCATCGTGATGAACTAAATGGCCAGCTTTAGGAACGATGGCTTTTTCAATAAAGGTAGAATTGTTGAAATGTGAAAATAAATTTTTTGTATCAAATTCAGCGTTTGCTCCTGCGATTAATAGAGTAGGTATTTTTATCTCTTCTAATTGTTGAACTTGCTCAAAAGGATACCAGTTACTATGAAAACTAATTTCAATGAGTGTTTTCCAATCATTTTTCATATGAAGTTGATTAAAATAATGTATTGTACCGGGTTCCTTTATTAATGATTGTGACCGTTGTGCGTTCTCTTTGTTTAATGTCTCCCATTCCGCTGGTTTTTCTAACATAATACCTGCAAGAGTACAGGAAGAAATGTTTTGTTGGTTAAGTTGTAATATATGAACGGCAATAAGAGCACCTAAAGAGGTACCAACAATATGGTATGTTTCTAAATGGAGCTGCTCAGTTAATTCTAGTATATCAAGCGCGGCTTGTTGAAAATAATTAGTGAAATTTTCAGCGTATGAATGACCGTGTCCTCTTAGATCGGGAACAATAATACGAAAACGCTTACTAAAATAATCAATTTGATTTTGAAAGCTTGTCTGTCCTGTTTCTAAGCTTGGATGCAAAAAAAATAACAGGCTCCCCGTATCCATATCCTTCAAAGTGTAATTGCATATAACCACCTCTATTGTATAGAATATATATATTATAGTTTATTTTCTGATTTTTTTCCGAAGGGTGTTTGTAAAAAATTATATAGTTTATTTACATAATGATAGAAACATATGAAGGGGAATTATATTTGGAAATGAAAAAACAATACATAAAAGGAATACCATTTTGTAGTTTGGAGTACAAACAAGTAGCAAATATGTTAAAAAATTGGTTATCAAAAAAGAACGAGAAACCAAGATTTATTGTGACTGCCAATCCTGAAATTGTGATGTCTGCGAAAGAGATATCAGCCGAATCTGTACACTTCAAAAATATTTTGTTATCAGCGGATTTAATTACAGCTGATGGAATTGGTGTTATACTCGGTTCTAAAATTTTAAATGGCCATTTGAAAGAGCGAGTTACAGGTGCTGATTTAACTTATGACTTAATAGAATTTTGTAATCAAAACAGGTATCGCGTGTTTCTATTTGGGGCTGCTCCAGAAAATAATGAAAAAGCAATTGAAAATTTAAAAATGAACTATCCACACGCTATTTTTCAAGGACAACACGGTTTTATAGGTAAGGAACAAATCGGAGAAGTTAAAAATCATATGAAACAGTTTCAACCACATTTGCTGCTAGTAGGTCTAGGTTCTCCTAAGCAAGAGATGTTTATCTATGATAATCTTCAAGAACTAAATGTACCATTGTCCATTGGTATTGGCGGGATGATTGACATTATATCAGGAAATGTCAAAAGAGCACCAAAGATTATGAGAGATACGGGAACAGAATGGTTATATAGATTGGTAACACAGCCGAAGAGAATCAAACGGCAGCTTGTACTCCCAAAATTTTTGTTGTCAGTTATGGCGGATCGAGTTAGAAAACAATGAATTAAAGACATTTGATCTCAAATTTACAACAAGTACAGCCCCCATTTGTGAAATTTACAACCACAATTTGAAAGGGATGTGACTATTATGACGGATATCTTAACGTTATTAGCGTTATTTTTTATACTATATGAACTCATTAAGACAAAAAATGAGCTGAAATTTTTTAGAAACGATATGAAACGTATATTAGAAAAAGAAGATAAAGATATATAATTTCACTTTTGTTGACGAATTTTATACAAACTGAAAATACTAAAAATGTAGGGAAAGGAGGATGTTGAATTGGAAGATTATTATTGGGATGAAAAATTGGATTATTTAAAAAACACAAGAGATTTATATTATAATGATGACTATTTAGGGTTTTTGGTGAATTCAGCTTGGAAAATTTCTAAGCCTGTACATATCATTGACTTTGGTTGTGGGTATGGATATCTAGGGCTTAAGTTATTACCACTGTTACCAAAAGGTTCAAGATATACGGGTATTGATAAAGGGCAGAAATTGATTAATGATGCAAAAAAATTGTTTGAAACTCTTCCTTACGAAGCTGAATTCATAGTGGCTGATGTTACTGAAATTGAATTAGAAAGTAAATATGATATAGCAGTTTGCCATGCTTTTCTACTGCATATGACTGATCCAATAAAAATGTTGCAGAAAATGATACATTCGGTTGTTAATGAAGGGAATATTATATGTTTTGAACCACATTGGATTTCTAATATGTCTTCATATCATCTTAGTGAATACGATCAATCAGAAATTATGCAGCTTGGCTTTCTTCAGAAACTGTTTGAAGAAGATACAAAACGCAATGGAAAAGATGGGAACATCGGGATTAAATTACCGACATACTTAAGTAAATTAGGTGTAAAAAATATTGATTGCCGAGTTAGCGATAAAGTTAATTTTCTTGACTCTAACGCAAACCAAACAGATAAGCAGAGATTATATGATTCTCTCAAAGAAGAAGGACTAGGTATAGCTCCGGCTGAAAAAGACGAATTTCTTGAACGTTTAATAAATCGAGGGGCCACATTTAATGAGGCAAATGAACAATATAAAGCGGAATTACGGTTTTCTGAGGTATTTAACATTAATTCGTCTTTAAATTATGCTCCAAGTATGAAAATTACTTTTGGGGTTGTGAAAAAATGAGGTAGATAGTTTATTTACTGCTGATAAGTGTACACCATGTAAAGAAAGAAGGAACCTAATTTGAGTTCAATAAATATGACTTCTATTGGTGAAGTAGCATCAATTATTGATGAAAAGGTATATGAACGGTGGGGAGAAGTTGTTTCAACAATCATAATTCATCCAGAATATAAAGATGGACTAGTTGGATTAGAAGATTATTCACATGCGATCGTTATTTTTTATATGGATCAATTTAAGGAAAAAACGCAGTCTTGGATTAGAAAACCAAGAGGCATAGAAGCTTTAGATGAAAAGGGCTGTTTTGCACAAAGAACAAAATATCGCCCGAATTCTATCGGGATTTCTACTGTTGAGATCATATCAATTGACGATAATGTAATGATTGTAAAAGGATTAGATGCGAATAATAAGACGCCAGTTCTAGACATTAAGCCATATGTATCAGAGTTTGATTCAAGGGAAAATACTTTTTCGCCAATATGGATGAAGGAATTAATGAAAGATTATTTCTAATTTACTTGATTATCATGAAAGTAGTTTGCGCTAATAAGTAGAGTTGAAAAATAAAGTATAAAGAAGGTGTATTCGTATGTTTTTTCTTCAAATGTCAGGTTTTCCAGGTTCGGGTAAGTCTACTTTGTCTAGGGAAATAGCAAAAATAACAGGTGCAATTATCATAGACCATGATATTGTGAAAACGGCACTATTAGAATCTTTTGGAGTAGATGATATCGATCCAAGCGTTGCTGGTAAAATTTCGTATGATATTGAGTGGGCGTTAATAGATTTTCACCTGTCGCAAGGGCATGATGTGATACTTGATAGTCCTTGTTTATATGTAGAAATGGTGGAGAAGGGGACAGCTTTGTCTAAGAAACATCATGCAAAATACAAATATGTTGAATGTTATTTGAATGATATGCGGGAAATTAATTATCGATTAAAAAATCGTGAGCGGATGATTACTCAAATTCAGCAGGTAGAATCTGAAACGTTATTTAAGAACTGGGTTGAAAATAGTAAAAAACCATCTGATTATCATTATTTGGTTGTTGATTCTGGACAACCTTTAGATTCTTATTTAAATGAAGTGATTACATATATTAATAGTTAAAAATATATACATACAAATAAAAAATCGACATAAAAACCCTCTTTCTTTTTAGGCTGGCAAGAGCATCTGGCCATGCATAGAAGCGGTCAGAACCTTCTTCTGCCACATGCAAGGTTTAAAACAAAGATGTACGAAGTGTTTCTGGCCTAAATGGAGAGTGGTCATATATCCGAATGGTTATTTTAATGAAATTAGATAGGTAATATAGATACACCTAATTTTCATTAAGCTACAAATTTAATAAAGAGGTGATTGTCTTGAATATTGATGTGAAAATTGAACAATTATTTTTAATTGAAGAACATCTTAATGAGCTTTCAGAACTTTTAATAAAGGTTGTAGAAGATGGGGCTTCGATTGGATTCTTACCACCAATGAAAAAAGTAGATGCAGAGAAGTACTGGGAAACCGTTCTTAGCCCTGAAGTGATTTTATTTGTTGCTAAATTAAACAATCAAATTGTTGGAAGTGTACAGTTACATTTATCGACGAAGCAAAATGGAAGTCATAGAGCTGAAATCGCAAAATTAATGACACACCCCAATTATCGACGTAATGGTATTGGTCGTTTACTTATGCAAAGGGCTGAAGAAGTAGCAAAGCAGAAGGATAGGTCATTATTAGTTCTTGATACAAGAGAAGGAGACCCTTCCAATAAAATATATACTTCATTAGATTATATTCGAGCTGGGCAGATTCCTAATTATGCGAAATCTGAGAATGGCGAATTAGCTGCTACGATCTTTTACTATAAAAATATCAATTAGTCTTCTTGAACTAATAGGTGCTTTAGTGGAATATGGAGCATTAAAATGATTACAATTTTTTATAAAAAACAGCTCTTAAAAATAAAAGTAAGCTATCGTTTTGATCAATCTTCATTCAAAACGATAGCTTTTTATATGCAGTGAAATTAATAGTTTAGAGTGATTTTTAATCAACCTTTATTCTAAACCTACAGTTTTGTGGCTTTTTTGCGTTTTTTTTTCTGTTATAAACTTCTATTTTGAATCTCTTGCTGAATGTTAGCGAAGAATTCGTTAAATTGTACAGCTATAGATTGTTGTTCTCCGTATTTTCGAATGTTTACTTCGTTTCGCTCAGCTTCTTGATCACCAACGACAAGGACATATGGGATTTTTTGAACTTGTGCTTCTCGCATTTTATAACCAAGTTTCTCATTGCGAAGATCAAGGTCTACGCGTACACCAGCATTTTTTAACTTTTCTTCTATTTCTTTTGCGTATTGTTCATGTACTTCAACTGATACAGGAATAATTTTTGCTTGTACGGGAGCTAACCATGTTGGGAAGGCCCCAGCAAAATGTTCGATTAAGATACCGAAGAATCGATCGATTGAACCAAATACAGCACGGTGAATGACAACAGGACGTTGTTTTTCATTTTTTTCATTAATGTAACTTAAGTTGAATTTCTCGGGCATTTGGAAATCGAGCTGTACAGTTGCACATTGATGACTTCTATTTAAGGCGTCTTTAATATGGAAGTCGATTTTCGGGCCGTAAAATGCTCCGTCACCTTCATTGATTTTATAGCGGAAATTTAGTTCTTCTAGTACATTTTGCAGCGCGCCTTCCGCCTTGTTCCATAACTCGTCGTCTCCCATTGAATTTTCCGGCCTTGTAGAGAGCTCAACTTCATATTCAAAACCGAATATACGATATACATAATCGATTAAATCAATTACTTCTTTTATTTCATTTTCAATTTGTTCAGGTGTTACAAAAATATGGGCATCATCTTGACAGAATGTACGAACTCTAAGAAGTCCGTTTAGAGCACCGCTAAATTCATGGCGATGAACTTGCCCAAATTCAGCTATTCGAACCGGTAAATCACGATAAGAGTGCAGCTTATTTCTAAACATCAGCATGTGGCCAGGGCAGTTCATTGGCTTTAATGCAAATTTTCCATGATCAACTTCTGTGAAATACATATTTTCTTTATAATGATCCCAATGACCGGAGTTTTCCCATAGTTTTTGATTCATGATTAAAGGAGTGCGTACTTCTTGATAATTACGCTTTTGTTGAATCCCTCTTAGAAAAGCTTCCATTTCATTTCGGATAATTTGTCCCTTTGGTAAATAAAATGGCATTCCTGGTGCTTCTTCAGAGAACATAAATAATTCTAATTCATTGCCTAATTTACGATGATTGCGTTTTGCGGCTTCTTCTAAAAAGATAACATACTCATCTAGTTCCTTTTTAGAAGGGAAGGCAACCCCATATATTCTTTGAAGAACTAGGTTATTACTGTCACCGCGCCAATATGCTCCTGAAACATTTGTTAATTTAAAAGCTTTCATAAAGCCAGTAGACGGTAAATGTGGTCCGCGGCATAAGTCTAAAAATTCACCTTGTTTGTAAAGAGTTATGTTTTGATCAGCAGGGATATCTTCTAATAGCTCTAGTTTTAGATGATCGCCGAGCTCTTCAAATATTTGTTTTGCTTCATCGCGACTTACTTCGATTCGTTGAATTTCCAAATTTTCATCAATAATGTTTTGCATTTCTTGTTCAATTTGAACTAACTCTTCAACTGCAATACTATTCGGAAGATCCATATCATAATAAAATCCATTTTCAATAACAGGACCAACACCTAAATTAATGTGACCGTGTATTCTTTTAACTGCTTGCGCTAATATGTGTGCTGCTGAATGACGCATTACATCTAAGCCTTCTTTTGATTCTACAGTTAAAATTTCAATTTCTGCATCTTCTTGTATGCCTCTACGTAAATCAAATAGTTGCTGATTCACTTTTCCAGCAATAGCTTTCTTTTTTAGCCCAGGACTAATCGATTCGGCAATTGCCTCTAATGTAGTTCCTTTTATATATTCCTGTTCACGACCATCTGGAAAACGAATTTGAATCATTTTGTTACTCATCATTATCACTCCATTTCATAATATAAAAAAACGCACTCATCCCTAAAACAGGGACGAGTGCGTTAAAACCCGTGGTTCCACCCAGATTCCCATCGCAGTTAAAAAAGTGACGATGGCTCCGTTCGCTGTAACGTAGCGTCTACGGTATTGGATACTCTGTTTCCCCAATACAGCTCCAAGGTGGTAAGTATATTCTTCTGCGTTAGGAAGATCTCAGCAATTCTTCCTTCTCTGTAAAACCGTAAGAATACCTCATGTCCTTTTCATAGCTAATTGTTATATGGAATTGAGAAAAATAAAAAACGCACTCATCCCTAAAACAGGGACGAGCGCGTTAAAACCCGTGGTTCCACCCAGATTCCCATCGTACTTTAACAAGCGTCGATGGCTCCGTTCACTGTAACGTAGCGTCTACGGTATTGGATACTATAATTCCCCAATACAGCTCCAAGGTGGTAAGTATATTCTCCTGCGTTTAGGAAGATCTCAGCAATTCTTCCTTCTCTGTAAAACCGTAAAGAATATCTCGTGTCCTTTTCGTTGCTTTTTTATAGCATTAGTATGTTGATTCATAATATACAGTATATAAATTATTTTTGCAAATCTTTTTTTTGGAATAAATTGCGAATTTTTTAGGGATTTCGTTTTTGATTAGGGTTTGTAGCGTGAATCTTTTTTACAAGTAGTATATGTAAAAAGAAAACTTATTTTACAAAAAGTTTCAAAAACCAAACAGTAAATATATAAATTCTGATATACTACTAATAAATGTCAGAAAACACAGAAAATAATAAACGGAGGGGGAAGAGTATGTCGATTTTAGAGAGAATTCGAGAAAATGTCTCACAAGTGATTGTAGGGAAAGAAGAGGTTATCGATTTAGCGATGATTGCATTAGTTGCAAACGGACATGTTTTATTAGAAGACGTTCCGGGAACGGGGAAGACATCATTAGCGAAAAGTTTAGCGAAAAGTATAGATGGGAAATTTCAACGTGTACAGTTTACATCAGATACATTGCCAGGAGATGTTGTAGGTTTAGAGTATTTCGATATGAAAGAATCTGATTTTAAAACAAGGATGGGACCGATTTTTGCGAATATTGTGCTTGTCGATGAAATTAATCGTGCTGTTCCGCGTACACAGTCCGCTTTATTAGAAGTAATGGAGGAGCGTACGGTTACGATTGCGGGAGAAACGCATGTGTTGCCGCAGCCATTTATTGTACTTGCTACGCAAAATCCATTAGAGTCTGCCGGCACATTTCCGCTTCCAGATGCGCAGTTAGATCGCTTTTTATTAACAATCAGGCAAGGGTATCCAAATCGAGTGCACGAAAAGGAGATGTTACGCCGCTTTCGCCAGCAAGACCCGATGCGCAATCTGCAAAGTGTCGTGTCTCTTGGAGATATTTTATCTTTGCAAGAACAAGCAAAGCAAGTTGAAATTCACGAAGAAGTGGAAGATTACTTATTGGATATTGTAGAAAAGACACGACAGCATGAACTCGTTGAAATTGGGGTAAGTCCGCGTGGTTCATTAGCTTTCATGAAAGCAGCACAGGCCCGGGCGCTATTAAAGGGAAGAGAATTTTGTACACCGGATGATCTTTATACGCTAGCAGAGCCAGTATGTGCGCACCGGTTAACTCTTAGTATTGAAGGGGATATGAAAACAACGAAAGCACATGTAATGAAAGAAATTTTGGAGCAAGTAGCTGTTCCAGTGGAGAATGTATGAAAGAGAAATTAATAATTAAACGTCCGCTTGTGGAAGCGTATGTTGCATGGAGTGTCGCTTTTATTACAATACTCATGTGGCTATTTGTACAAAATTTCTTTCTATTTGTAATTGCTTTTTTCTATTTGCTGATGGTTAGTTTTGCTCATTGGTATATTCGAAAAACTACGCAAATATATTGTGAAATAACACAGCAACACGAACGTCTATTTATCGATGAGACTGGGCATTGTCGTGTACATATTGTAAATCCAACGAAACTGCCAATTTTTGAAGTTGCTTTTCGGTTTCGCTCAGATGAACATATGAAATGGCAATGGCCAGAAGGAGAATTAGAGCAATCAGTTCACTCGTATCGTATTCCATTGCAACTGAAAAAGCAGGAAACGGTAGAGATCGATTTACATGTATCTGCGCAGCAAAGAGGACTGCAAAGCTGGCAAGAAGCTGAAATCATTTTGTCTGATCCATTTCATCTCATTACAATTCACATCCCGATTCGAAAACAACAAATGCCGTGTTTTCGTATTTATCCTCGCATTGCCAAAGTAAATATTCCAGAAACAAACAGCTGGAAGCACGGATTTCGAACGGCCGCTGTATCACCTCTTTATGATGAAACGAAAATCATTGGCGTAAAGGCATATGAACAGGAATCATTTCGAGCAATCCATTGGGGAGCAACTGCAAAAACAGGTGTATTAAGTGCAAAAAAGTATGAATATACGCAAGGTGATCGATATGCGGTCTATTTAAATGTATTAGGTTCAACGGGATATACACTGCGCCCAGATATAGAGTATTTAATTGAAGTAACAGCGGGCGTTTGCCGGCAACTAATAGCGCAAGATTGTTCATTTGAACTATGGGTAAATAGCATGTGTGAAAATGGAATAGTCCATATAACATCTGGTAAATACCGAAAACAATTACACAAAACATTACAATTATTGTCGTCCTTAACAGATCGAGATGTTCCGTTATCCTCGTCTTATTTCTATCAAACAGGTTTCCGCCAGCAAGAAGCTGGAGCTATTCCAATTATAATTGGGAATCCACCTGAAAAACATGGAGGATGGTTGCAAGTGGTGAGATAAAGTAGAGGGGATAATCGATAGTTTTTACTGTATTGATCTGAGGGGCATACAAGTATGGTATATAAGCGAAAGCGTTTTGTATTTCAGATGCTTTTAGTTAGTATTTGTTTAGTACTTGCTATGTGTATATCAAGCGGTGCGCTTTATACGCAAACAATATTAAAAGAATTGTTGAAACAAGAGCGACTACCTAATACGGATGGGTGGGAGCCCCCTAAAATATCTAAGAACAAAGAAGAAGTACCTCCTTGGGAGAAGGAAAAACGGACACAAACAAAATCGAATGTTAAAAAAGGTGAAGGGGAGCCAATGGAACAAGTGGAAAGCGAAGTAAAAAGAAGAATCACAGCGCCTCCTGTTGATAGTAAACCCTTTCCTAAACAGCAAATGATCCTTGTGATTTCAGTTATCACAATCGTACTAGTTTTAATTGTATTATATCGTTTGAAGAGAAAGAGAGGGAAAAGTGAAGAAGAAATTATTAAAATGGGCAGTGAGCTAAAAGGGGGGGAAGCTACTATTCAGCAAGTTTTGTCTCCTTTACCGATAAATAAAATTAGGGCTGCTGTTGCACAGTGGGAGAGAACATTACCAAAATATGAACAACGTCGTCCTTTTGAAACCATTCAACAATGGCTATTTCGTATAAGGAAAAGTAAAGATATTGTTTCGATCTACGAAGATGTACGTTACGGACATTTTGATGCTTCTAATGAAAATGTAGAGAAAGTGAAAAAGTGGACAGAAGAAAATTGAAAATGAAAAACATCCTAAACTGAAAAGTTTAGGATGTTTTTTTTCGTGCAAGATCATGAGATGTATCTACACTAGAAGTATTCTTTACTCGTAATAAACTAATTCCATAGCCTAATACCGCTCCGATAAGTGCTGGCATAATCCATCCGAGTCCAGCATCATATAAAGGTAAAATGCGAGAGAATAAAGAATTGATTGCTTCAACTTTTAGGTTTGCAGCATTTAGTCCGTCAAAGAGACTTACGATAAAAGTAAACAGTAAGCTTACTTGATATACTTCTGATCTTCCTTTAAACGCGCGGTGTAAAAACGTTAAGAAAATTAATACAATCGCTAACGGGTATATCGCTGTTAATACAGGTACAGATATGGTAATCAGCTCTGTTAAGCCAAGATTTGCAATGACAGCACTGAATATAGCTAAAATAACAGCGAATGTTTTATATGATATTTGTGGAAATACTTTATGGAAATAGGATGAACATGCTGTAGTAAGCCCAACGCTTGTTGTTAAACAAGCTACAGTGATCATCATTCCTAATAATAAATTTCCTAAAGAACCGAAGTAGTAATTTGCTACTTTTGATAAAACTTCACCGCCATTTTCTAAGTGTCCTAATTTAGAAACACTAGAAGCGCCCATAAATGCAAGTGAAGTGTAAACAGCAATTAATACGACAGCGGCAATTAGTGCTGCTTTTATACAAACATTGATAACTACTTTTTGGTCACTTACACCTTGCGCTTTGATTGCATTAATAATGATAATACCAAATACGAAAGCTGCGAGTGTATCCATTGTTAAATAGCCTTGCTGAAAGCCTTTGAAGAAAGAATTTGTAACAAATTCTTGTGTTGGCGCTTGAATGTCACCAATTGGTTTTACAACAGCCGTAACAACTAAAATGCCGATAAATGATAATTTAATCGGTGTTAAAAACTTTCCGACAACATCAACAATCTTTGTTGGATTTAAAGAGAGTAAACACGTAATGCCGAAAAACACAATAGTGAAAATAATCAAAGGTAAATGACCGCTATTTTCTCCTACAAATGGTTTTACACCTATTTCAAATGATACGCTCCCTGCTCGAGGTAAAGCAAAAAGAGGACCAATTGCTAAATAAAGAATAAATGCGTATACACTCGCAAACCATGGATGTACACGACTTGCCATTGCTTGTAAGTCATCACTACCAGAAACACCAAATGCTAATACACCAAGTAGTGGTACACCAACTCCTGTAATTAAAAATCCAGCGGTAGCAACCCATACGTTACTTCCTGCTGTTTGTCCTAACATAGCAGGGAAAATTAAATTACCTGCTCCAAAGAAAAGGGCAAAGAGCATAAGCCCGATCACAAAGATATGTGAAGTTTGTACATTTTTTGACACGAAAAAACCTCCAAATTTAAATATTTTGAATTTTTTGTACAGCAATTACAATACAAAGTCATTTTTTGTCGAATTACTACGATAATAACAAAAATAAATTATTATGCAAGACAAAAATGAATTTTTCGTAAATTTATTTTTTCTATCAATTTTATTGTATAGAAAATTCAATTAATTACGTATTTTAAGCGCTTTCTTTCCGTGGTGTATTACAGAGTATTTTATGATAGTCATTATTTTTGTATAACAAACAGAAAAACAAATTGAATCTTCTATCATTTTGTAATTATCGAAAAAATAATTTGATTTAATAGTTAATTTTGTGATATTCTGTAAAAAGAACAAATGTTTGCGGGAGGGTAGATATGGCTCAAACATCAATTGTTGAATATTGGGATTATTATTCTAGTCTTACTAATGGTTTATTGAAGCACTTAAGTTCAGAAGATCTTTCTTTTCGTCCATATGAATCTATGAAAACATTAGGTGAAGAGCTTCGCCATATTGCAGATGCACGTGAAATTTATTTGCGTGCGATGATGAATAAAAAAGGACCATCATGGCGGGAAAAACGAATGGATTCAGAAATGGCCGTAAATCTCGATAAGTTGAAAGCGTATTATAGTGAATTAGAGAATGGTTACAAATTATTTACCTCGGGACAAATCGAGTGGGAAAGAACTGTGGTTTGGAAAGAAATGAATGATCCTGATATCGAAAGATGTTTCAATTGGTTAGTTCACTTTGAATGTACGCATCAAGGGATATTAAGTGTGTACTTAACTGGACTACATATTGATTATGATATTTCTAGTTAATTTAAAGGAGAGATGTACAGATGAAGCATTATGTTTGTATCACGTGCGGTGTACAATACCCACTTTATAATGAACCACCTGTAAACTGTGTAATTTGTAATGAAGAACGTCAATATGTAAATCCAATGGGACAAACATGGACAACGTTAGAGAGTCTACAGGAAAGCAAAACATATAAGAATGAGATTGTAAAAGAAGAAGAAAATTTATATAGCATCACAACAAAACCGAAGTTTGCAATCGGCCAAAATGCGTATTTAGTTCAAACAGATAAGTGTAATGTGTTATGGGATTGTATTAGCTACATTGATGAAGAGACAGTAGCCAAAATAAATGAGTTAGGCGGAATTCATGCGATTGCTTTATCACATCCGCATTATTATTCTACACAAGTAGAATGGGCGGAACGATTTGATGTTCCTATCTACATTCATGAAGATGATAAAGAGTGGGTAATACGTCCAAGTGAACGAATTGTATATTGGTCTGGAGAATCTCTGGAAATTTCCGAGAGCGTAACATTATACCGTCTAGGTGGGCATTTTAGCGGTGGTTCTGTTTTACATTGGAAAACTGGGGATGAAGGAAGAGGAGTTCTATTAACTGGAGATATTATTCAAGTTGTTGCTGATGCAAGATGGGTAAGCTTTATGTACAGTTATCCGAATCTCATTCCATTACCAGCATGGAAAGTGAAAGAAATGGCTGAGAACGTAAAAGAGTTGAATTTTAACCGATTGTATAATGCATTTCATGGAATTGTGAAGGAAAAAGCAAATGAAGCTGTTCAAAAATCAGCGAAGAGGTATATAGAGGCACTTGAAGGAAAGTTACTTGATAAATAATATCATTAAAAAGATAGGTTATAAATAGAAACGGTAGGTGTAGAAAGTGAAAAGGTTAATTTGTTTTGGGGATAGTATAACAGCAGGAGAAATGTTTGAAAATAAGGCATTGCGGTTAACACCTAGATTGCGAAACGCTTTTCCTGAATGGGAAATTTTGAATGCGGGTATTTCAGGTAATAATACGAATGATGCACTCAAAAGGCTTGAAGAAGATGTATTATCTCATCAGCCTAGTTTTGTAATTGTATTTTTTGGTGCGAATGATGCTGCATTCCATAAACAAATACCATTACAAGAATATAGAGAAAATATACAAGAAATTGTAGAACGAATTTCACCACACAAAGTATTACTAATTAGCCCAGCTCCAATTGATGAGGAAAGGCAAAATGCAAGAACAAATGCTGTTTTAAAGCAATATGCAGAAGTTGTATCAGATGTAGCTGCTCGAACTGGTAGCAATTTTCTTGATTTATATACATCTATCATTGAACTACCGAATTATAAGCTTCTTTTAGAGAATGAAAAGCAAGATGGACTACACTTTGGAGTACATGGATATGAATTTTTAGCCGAAGTAATCATTGAAAAGATAAAAGAAATTAAGTGGTGAAAAAATAACAGTAAAGAGCGCAAAATCTATAAGATTTTGCGCTTTTGTTGCATAAACTGTTATTTCTTTTTCGGTCTTCGAACTAATTCACCACCACAATTTGGACAGACGTGGTTTGTGCTTTCTGTACAATGTGAGCAAAAGGTACATTCATATACACATATGTATGCTTCTGAATCTTCTTGAAGGGCAGTATTACAAGTTTGACAATTCGCTTTCATTTCTAGTGCCATGGGGTTGCCTCCTTACATAGAGTAATAAGTTTTATAAGTATATGATAATATAGGATGGAGCTATTTTCCTTTCTGTTCATAATGCATTCTATGATTTTTCTTTGTGGTTAAAACAAATTTATGAGAGGGACATTACAAATGAAAATAGATGTAATTGACGCACAAATTTTACAATGTTTAAATCAAAATTCTCGTCTTTCCATTCGTGAATTATCTAAAAAAGTTAATTTGTCTGCGCCTTCCGTAGCTGAAAGAGTACGGAAGTTAGAGGATGAGGGGATTATTGAAGGTTATACAACAAAAATTAATTATGATAAGTTAGGTTTTCATATCCATGCTGTATTAGAAGTGAAAACAAAAAATGGACAGTGTGAAAGGTTTAGAGTATACATGAAAGCTTATCCGCGAGCTGTTTTTTGTTATCGCGTTGCAGGGCCTGCTAGTTATATAGTGAAAATTTCTGTCCGAAGCTTTCAAGAAGTAGAAGCGTTTATTGATGATGTTTCAAAATTTGCTGAAACGGTTACACATGTTATTTTTTCAGAAGTAGGGATAGGTAATAATGTGTTAGATTATTATAGTCCAGATGAAATGTAACGAATAAAATAAGCTATAAAAAAACAAGGATGGCATTTACACCACCCTTGTTTTCTTTATTTATCATTGATATATAAAATTGTATGTTTATTATGTGAAGATGTCTTTCTTTTATCAATTGCAACGATAAGAACACTCACTACAATGAGTATAGCTCCGATAAAAAATGTGGTTTTTAGCTCTTCATCCAGTAGTAACCATCCAAGAAATGATCCAACAAGAGGTTGGAAAAAGAAAAAGAGTGAGCCAATTCCTGCATCCATTAATTCCAAACCTTTGTTCCAAAGAAAAAAAGCACCAGCAGTTGAGATGATACCAAGGTAGATAATTCCTAAGATCAACAATGTATTAAGGCTCTGTAAGCGATATGTTTGTAATTCCCATATCATACAAGGCGTAATAAACAAAATCGCAAAAAATATGGCGTACGTAGTAATGATTAAGGACGAAAAACGCTGCGAGGCGATTTTGACGTATATCGATAATAATGCCCACGTAATAGCGGCCCCGACTAAAATGATTGTTCCAGTGAAATACGTTCCAATTTTGATATCCCATCCGATAACAATAGAAACACCTAACGTTGCTAGGAGTACGGAAATAAATTTACGTATGGTAATACGTTCTTTAATTATTATTCTTGCAAAAATGATCATAAAGGCTGGTGTTGCTGATGTTACTAAAGAACCTGTATGAGCATCGGACAATTTTGTTCCAATGAATTGAAAGGCAATGGAAACAAAATAACCGATAAAACCGATCCAAGCAAATAATAACCAATCCTTTCTCTTGATTGATATCTTTGTTTGCTGTTTTCGCTGCGTGATTTGTAAAATGATAAATAAAATCGCAAAAGCGATAACAAAGCGTAACCAAACAAGCGTAAGCGGGGGAACATATTCGAGTACGTATTTACTAACAACGTACATGCCTCCCCAAATGCTTGCAGCAAGCGATAAACATAATGTCCCGAGTAATGAATGTTTCATATCATAAGACCTCCGTCTAGTTTAGGATTAGAGAAAAATATCCTTAAGACGAAGCAATAGTATGCCCGTCTTAGAGACGGATTACTGGTTGATCATTTTCGAATAAGTTGTTGTAATACATCACAATTCTCCTTTCTATCTTGAATAAGTTTCTTTTATTTGATGAATGGATAAATTTAAGCGATAGTTGCCAAATCTTAAAATTTCATTTAATAAATTATGTAAATTTTCTTGGGAGTCTATTTGTACTTTGAGGAAATAACATCCTTCACCGCTAATTTTATGAGCTTCAACGATGGAATCTTCTTTTGTAATAAATGACGTGAATGTAGTATGTTCATTTGTCTTCATAAAAACCGTGATGAAAGCAGTATACTGCATGCCTAATTTCAAATGATCTACTAAAATGGTATACGCTTTTATTACTCCTCCATCTTCCATTTTTCGAATACGGTTTCCAACGGATTGGCCTGTCATATGAACGTTTTTTCCAATATCTTTCCACTGCATTCGAGAGTTGTTCTTTAGTAAATCAAGAATTTGCAAATCTGTTGAATCAATCATGGTTCCAAACCCTTTCATGGTGAAATCATATGACGTCAAAGTCTTTCATGAGAATGTTATGGCTAACTCGATAAAGCTCTATAATAAGATTATAACTTAATTTTCAAAATATTGGAGGCCGAAAATGAAAACAGGACTTGTATTAATTGATATACAAAATGATTATTTTCCAGGAGGCAGGTGTGAATTACATGAACCGTTAAAAGCGGTAGAAAACGCAAAAAAAGTGATAGGTTTTTTTAGGGGAATGAATTTACCTATATTTCACGTGCAACATATATCAGTAAAAGAAGGGGCTACTTTTTTTATTCCGAATACAGAAGGGGTAAAAATTCATCCTCATATAGCGCCTCTTAAAAATGAATTTGTTGTACAAAAAAATTATCCGAATAGTTTTCGAGAAACTAATTTATTCGAGTTACTTAAACAAGAAGGGATTGAACATTTGGTGATATGCGGAATGATGACGCACATGTGTATCGATACAACAGTTAGAGCTGCTAGTGATTTGGAGTTTGGATGTACAGTAATTGAAGATGCCTGTACGACAAAAGACCTTGTATTTAACGATGAAACGATTCAGGCTAAACGTGTTCATACGGCATTCATGGGTGCTTTAGAAAAAATGTTTGCAAATGTAATAAAAACAACAGAATTTTTATCAAGTAAAATGTAGTAAGAAATTGAAGCTATTCTACGACAAGTAGATTTATCCCGCATTAACGGGCAGTAATACTCCCACCTCAAAATTCAGCGAAAGCATTGTCCAGCTCCAGCGGCTAGAATCTCCGGTCGTTTCGCCCCCTCGGACGAGGCAAAAAGCGCCTCTTTGTCAGGGGCGTGGGCGTCCTGCGATTCTGAACGAGCCGCTTCTGCTTTTCTTAAGAAGTTAGGTGGGAGATAAACTGCCCGTAAAAGCCCGATTGGTTCAACTAATAATCAGTGGGGGATGAAAAAAAACCCCACTGATTAAAGTGAACTGGACCACTGATGTGAGACAGGAATAAAACACCTATGCTACCTGTTCCCTATACTCAATCGGGGACAGGTAGTTTAATTTTTTAAACGGTCGCATGTGATTATAATAATGCATGAAATCATTCACTTTTTCTAGTACAATAGAATTTGTAAGGCGTACCCTTTTTGGGGTATAGAATTCTTCCGACTTTATGGTGGAGTGGAAGGATTCTATGACGGCATTATCGAAGCAGTTCCCTTTCCGGGACATGCTTGTGATAATGCCTTTTTCTTCGGCTAAATTCTGAAAGGCATAATAAGTATAGACGGATCCCTGATCACTATGAAGCGTGATTCCTTTTACTTCACGGTTCTCGCAAGCAGCTTGTAAAGTCTCTAGCACAAGAGATACATCTTGACTTTCTTTCACCCGATACGCAATGATTTCGTTATTATACAAGTCCATAATCGTCGATAAATATATCATAGACTCACCAAAAGGTAAGTACGTAATATCCGTTACCCACTTTTGATTCGGTCTGTCTGCTTGAAAGTTTTGTTCTAAACGATTTGGTACCACTTTCTGACTTTCTCCTACTATCTTCACTTTTCGTTTTGGTTTTACGCTACACTGAAGGTTGTATTTTTGCATAATTCTTTGTACTGTCTTTCGGTTAACGTTTATTGTTAATTTTGTTCGTAATAACCCCGTAACGGTGCGGTGTCCAATTCGAAATTTGTAAGTTATACAAAAATTTTTAATTTGCTTTCTAAAGGAGACAAGTCCCATGACTTTTTCCTCCAGCGATAATAGGTAGCACGGGAGATTCCCATGCATTCACAGATAAGACCGATGGAATAACGATTTTTCATTTCCTCTACGAGTGTAATGATGATTTCTGGGACCATCTCCTTTCGATTTCCTGATACTTTTTTTTCATCTCAAGATAAGCATTTGTTCGTTTTAACGCTTCCACTTCCGTTAAGTCTGCAGGGCATTTCCCATAACTATACTGCTTGCCGATTGGTTGTGCTAATCGATGTTCTTCCCCATTTCGAAACCATTTCATCCATCTTTTGATCTGCGATACATCACGAATACCGAACTTCTCCATAATTTCACGATTGGTTAACTTTCCCTCCAACTTCAATTCAATCACTTGTCTCTTCACAAATTCAGGATAATAATTTTTCTTTTTACCCATAGAAAAAACACCTCCAATTTGTCGTTTACATCTACATACGACAGATGGGGTGTTTTATCCTTGTCTCATTTTACTGGGGCATTACAAAGTTTCACTTTATAGCTGCTTCTTTTTGACCAGAAAAAGATAAATCTTAATATATTTATAAAATGTTATTCTTAACCATAACGTTTGACTGTACAGTTTATGTATTGTATGATATTTGTAACACATACTGGGGAGGGAAGGTCGTTGGGAAGGTGTACCGAATCGGACAGTTGGCTCACATGGCTCATGTTTCGAAACGAACGATTGATTATTATACGAATCTAGGTATTTTGAAAGCGGAGCGATCTCAATCCAATTATCGCTACTACGACGAAACAGCAATTGAAACATTACGTTTTATTGAGAGATGTAAAGAAATGCATATACCGCTTTCTGAAATTAAGGATAGGATCGAGGAGAAAACAAAGCTGCTCGGTGTTAATGAAAACGTTTCGGAACAAGTAAATGATGTAACAGAGCGTATCCACCGTTTGGAGACGGAATTAGTAGAATTAAAACCGTTATTAGATGGGTTAACAGATTCACAGCGCGAAAAACTAACGAAACATTTATCAACTCAAACGACAGCTTTAATCCAATCTCTTATCTTACTATTATAGTAGATAGAGCTATCCACGCTTTTAATTTCTGTATAGCGCTTTATTTTCTAAATTTAAAGAGTAAAAGAAAGTAATTATTTATACAGGAGGTGGACACCTTAGTTTTCAAACTAAGGGGGATTCTTTGGAAATATTTAATTTAGTTATGATTGCGATTTTAATCGCATTTACTGGATTTTTCGTGGCAGCAGAGTTTGCTATGGTTAAGGTGCGTTCAAGTCGTATTGATCAACTTGTCGCAGAGGGAAGACGAGGCGCATTAGCAGCCAAAAAGGTAACAGCGAATTTAGATGAATATTTATCGGCGTGTCAATTAGGGATAACTATTACAGCTCTTGCGCTCGGATCGCTTGGAGAGCCTACGGTTCATCGTATATTACAGCCGTTATTTCAAGATCTACATTTTCCAGATACAGTTGCCAATTCAGTATCGTATATTCTTGCATTTGCAACGGTTACCTTTTTACATGTAGTTGTTGGTGAGCTAGCACCGAAAACAGTAGCAATTCAAAAGGCAGAAAAAATTACAATGTTGTTTGCAGCACCGCTTATCATGTTTTACAAAATCATGTTCCCGTTTATTTGGATGTTAAATAAATCGGCGCGTCTTGTAACGGGGTTATTCGGATTAAAACCAGCATCTGAGCATGAAGTAGCGCACTCGGAAGAGGAATTACGTTTAATTCTTTCAGAGAGCTATGAAAATGGGGAAATTAATCAGGCGGAGTATAAATATGTAAACAATATTTTTGAGTTCGATAATCGTATTGCAAAAGAGATTATGGTGCCACGGACAGAAATCGTTGGTTTCTATCTTGAAGATTCAGTAGAAGATCATATGAAAGTAATCCGAAGTGAAAAGTACACACGTTACCCAATCTTTGGAGAAGATAAAGACGATATTATCGGGATGGTAAACGTAAAAGATTTCTTTATTCGTTATATGAAAAACGATAAAGAAGACCTACAATCTATCAAAACATTTATGCGTCCTATTATTGAAGTAATGGAGACAATTCCAATCCATGATTTACTTCTGCAAATGCAAAAGAAGCGAATTCCAATGGCTGTGTTATATGATGAATATGGCGGGACAGCGGGAATTGTGACGCTCGAAGATATATTAGAAGAAATTGTTGGTGAAATTCGTGATGAATATGATGAAGATGAGCATCCTCCAATTCATCATGTTGATGAGCATCATAAAATTGTCGATGGTAAAGTATTGATTAGTGAAATTCAAGATTTATTTGGATTACACATTGATGAAGTAGAAGTTGATACAATTGGCGGTTGGGTGATGACACAAAATCACGAAATTCAAGAAGGACAATCGGTTGAAGCAGAAGGATATGAATTTAAAGTTTTAGAAAAAGATGCACATCAAATCAAGCGTATCGAAATTCGTAAAATGGATGTACAACAGGAAGAAGCAGCAACTGTATAGTTGCTGCTTCTTCTTATATTCATGTGAAAATAATGACCTGTGTTATGTTTGAATATTTTCAATTATTTGTAATTGTGATAAAATGAAAATTGCGTCTTTTCAAACGGGAGGTGGAGTCCTATGATATTTTCTTCTTTACCTAGTTGGTTTTGGGCAATCTACTATGGTGGTTTATTAATCGCATTCAGCCTTTCTTGTCTTTACCTCTCCCAGAAAAAGAAACAACGCATCAGTATGATAGGCAGTATCATTAATATTTGCTGTATTTTGTTTGTTCCAGTGTTCTCAGCCTTGAACAGTATTGCAAGAGAGGGAAATGAGTGGGATCATATTAAGTTGTCTGTCTCTCAAGGAGAAAGCTGGACGTTTTATACACTTGGTGGGCATATATATATTCTAGTTTGGACCTTGTTGCTGATTTGGTTACTTTTTCGCCTTTTTAAACGGAAGAGAATGGAAAGAACTATGAAAGAATAGCTTTTCTTTTGCATATTTGAGGATTTTTTAGTGGCTCTTTTTAAAGAGTAGAGTGTTTTTGGTTAATGTCTTTAAGTGTATAAAATTTGTTAGAATGAAAGTTACGTCTTCAATTAAGAAAGGAAGATAGAGTATGAATAAACAGCAAATTATTGATGCATACGATATATTAGCTAGTCATTATGAACATTGTGTTGATTATGAGAGTCCGTATAATACAGATTATGAACGTCCGGCTATGATGAGTCAGTTGCCTAGCAGTATGACAGGGATGAATATACTCGATGCAGGGTGTGCAGCAGGATGGTATACAGAACAGTTTCTAACTAGGGAAGCAAATGTAATGGCGATTGATGTTAGTAGCGAGATGGTTGCGGCTACCAAAAGAAGAATAGGGGAGAAAGCAGAGGTTTATCAACTAGATTTTGAAAATACGTTACCTTTTGCGGATAGTACATTTGATTGCATTGTCAGTTCGTTAGCTCTTCACTATATTGCAGATTGGAACCGTACATTTGCTGAATTTGAGAGGGTATTAAAACAAAATGGAACACTTTTGTTTTCCGTTCATCATCCAGCGATGGATATTCAGTTATCGGAGAATAAGGAATACTTTAACTGTGAATTTCTTCATGATAAATGGAAGAAAAGCGGTAAGTATATTGATATGTATTTTTATCGCCGACCACTGCAAGACATTATAAATGATACACTTCATCATTTTGAAATTGAAAAAATAATTGAACCGATCCCAACAGAAGAATTAAGACAAAATTACCCATCATCTTATGAAAAGTTATTAAAACAACCAAGTTTTTTAATTATAAAGGCAAAGAAAAAGAGACTCTAAGAATGCAATGGAAATTGTCGTGTAAGATGTTACATTTTAGTGGTGTCGATAAATAAAAAATTACAATAATTTCAGGAGGAAATTATGTATACATACATTTACATGGTTAGACATGGTGAATCGCCAAAAACAGAAGGAGACGAACGAACACGCGGATTGACTGAGAAGGGAAAAATTGATGCAATTAGAGTAACTGAATTATTGAAAGATGAAGGAGTAGACACGTTCATTTCAAGCCCATATAGCCGAGCTATGTTGACGATAGAGGAGTTAGCTCATTTTTACGAGAAGGAAATATTAGTAGACGAAAACCTTAAAGAATGTATGTTTACAAGTGGGGATACGATAATATCAGATAAGGAATTATATCCGCTTGTAAAGAGAATGTTTTCGAGTCCGGATTTTGCATTACAAGGCGGGGAATCAAAAACAGATTGTCAGAGCCGTGCTGTGGCAGTGTTGAAGCAAATATTAAAGGATTTTAGAGGGCATAAAATTGTAATGGGTACTCATGGACTTGTTATGACTTTAATGATGGAACATTTTGATAGTCGATATGGATATGAGTTTTTAATGGAGACATCAAAACCGGATGTATACAGGATGAAATTTAATGGTGAGGAATTAATTGATATAAAGAGATTATGGGCAGAATGATTTTGACTATTTTAAAGAAGGCGAAGCTGAGCAGCTTCGCCTTTTCGTTGTGTGCCCAGCATGCGTCTATTCTCTAAGGTTCAAGTCCCGAGTCGTGAAGGCAGTAGTAGCGATTAGCTTAAGACAAGTGTGTCCGTGGTGACGCGTTTAGAATAGTCATGTACGAACCCTAATAAACCTTCTTCCTCAAAGTATTGAATTCCTTCTTTAATTATTGTTTCAAATGTATTAGTTGGTACTTCTGTATTTAATGCATGAAGGATGGAAAAGTGGTGTTTATATTCAACCACTTGTAAACGATTACAAATTTCCAATCCTTTTTCAATAAATTTATTTGTTTCTTCAGTATGACCTAATTTAAAATGCTCTCTTGCTAATAGGAAGGTACATTTATAGTCAGTTTCCGGATCTTCAATGGAAGCAGATAAATTTCTAATAGCAGCTTCAGATAAGTTTTGCTCGGCATATAAGAAACCTAAATTATGTCTGATTTTTTGAGCAAGTAGTGTATTATTCTTTTTATTAACAATATCTAAAGCATTTATGAAATATTCTTCAGCTGCTTCATATTGACTTAAAGAAGTACATGTAAGTCCTAAAATATTTGTACAACCAGCAATATTAATCTCATATCCTAATAAGTTTTGATAATATTTTTTGGCTTTTGTTGCATAATTGATAGCCACAAGCGGTTGACGAATTTGATAGTAGAATGCTGCAGCTTTGTAGAAAAATTCAGCTTTCTCAGCTTCGTCAGGTATATTCTTTAATAACTCTTTAGCATTGCTAAAGTACTCGTTAGCTTCTTTAAATTTACCAACCTCAGTAGCATGTATTGCCTTAAAAAAATAATAGTAATACGTGATAAAATCATCAGCTGGTTTTTCAAAGCTATTAATTTTTTCTAGTAAAGTTTTTGATTCTTTATAATCATTTATAAGTAATTGATATCTAAATTCTAATAAGGAATAGTATAGTAAAATGTTTTGATTTTCATCAATCCTGTCAATTTTCTCCTTTATATCATTTCTAATTTCAAGTGCAAGAACAGTATCTTGACTACGAATTGAATCATACCATTTATTTAGTAGAGATGTGAGTTGTTCTAACGTAACTTTTGTAATCTCCATGTATAACCCCTCCTAATATATTCATTTAATTGTACCAAATTTTGGGATATTTAGTTATTGAGGAAGTTATTTTTCATGAAAATGCTATTGTTTTTTTTGGAAAAAGAAAAATTTTTTGCTTTTATATATATTTGAAATTGTAAAGTAAATCCATTACTTTGTTGAATGAAATATACCTTAGTTTATTAATTGAAACTAGGCACTATTTTTTATCTATAAAAAATAGTGATAAATTTTTATAACTCTTAATTTACTATGAGTATTTATATATATTTAAAGTAAAAGAAAATTTTAGGGAAACGGGTATGTTGCTTGTCTTATTTAAAGATAAGGAGGGAATCAGTAAATCCATTATGATTTTTAATTCAAGTGTTGATTATAGCGATAAGTCTAAATGTGGAATAATGGTTTTAGGGAAATTGCCAGCGAACTATAAGAGGAAAAAATAAACCAAAGTATTACTTATAAAAAGGGGTAATGACATTTGTCTATCTTGGACAGGCTGTTATTTGCTTATGTGTTTTGTATGGTAATTTTACTGTTTTTTGACATTTTAGGAATTACAGTTTTTTATAGTTTTCCAGTAATGATATTTAATATATTTTGTACAATTTATCTTAATATGCGTTGTTTGAAAGGCAGAGATAAAGATATCTATTCTAATAATGAAAAGTAAGTGGAAAGGATTTATGTCTATAAATGTTTGTCATCTAAAGAAATGATAATTTTGGAGGGGTAAATGTGAAATGGGGAATAGAAGCAATTAAGAATATCGAATTTAATACTGCAGAGAATTACACTTATATACCTTTTGAAGATGAATATCAAAGTACCATGTGGACATACTTATCATTATCCTATCTTCAAAATTTTTTGGAGTCATCGGGATTAAGTAGAGAGGACATATTAGAGTTACTCCCAGTCAGTTTTAAAGGGGTTATATGGGGATCATTAGAGACTGAAGACATTGATTTTATACGTAGGCTTACCAAACCTAAGAGATGTCTGGAGATAGTAGAGCAATTTAATCTTATGGAATCAGCTGCTTTATATGAACCCAACCTGGAATATAAATTAAGATGGTTAAAAGTACGATGGCAGAAAGGGTATTATGTATTTGCAAATTGTTAAAAATCAAATCTCAGTTTCATTTACATTCAATAGGTAATTGATATGCTTGGCTAAATCATTTAAAAGAAGAACAACATAGTTGGTTCACATTTGTAAATAAATTATTTAAAGGCTTTCCAAGAGGTTTTTTACACGATAAAAACGATTTTGAATGTTACTGAAATAATGAAAAAGAAATAATTATAAATTGGATAAGAAGAAGGGAGATAGTAGAATTTGCTCAAGAGGTCAACTACCCACCACTTCACATCCTTCTCATTCCTTGAGGAAGGGAAATTCTTTTGGGAAAATGTTAAACAGATTTTATTATGCTTTACTCAGAACAATAATGGCAATACATGAATTATGGGTTCCTCATAAGGATGAATACTATTGATAATACTTAACACTTCTTCAATTTTCTCATACAAACATCTAAATTCCATTTTATATTCCGTGCCAAAGCATATTTCACCTGTATTACCACTAAAAGGTTTCGCTCCTTCTAACGGCCTCCAAGATCCTTTAACAAGTGAGTAAGAAAGAACATGATCATACTTACCTACCGCTAAAATGCCCACTTCGTTTAGTTTATTTCTCAATGTTTCTATGTATCCTTCTGGTAATAACACCTCAATCTTTACAAATGTAATTTCCATTTTTTGGCTCCTTAAAGTAAATATTATCGTAAATAACTAGTTATTTACGATAATGCGTTTTTGCTGATTTAGCTTTGAGGGAGAATGAAAAGCCATGAAATACCACAGAATATTAGCGATTAATGTAGCAATGCAAAGTACTAGTAAAATAGGGGATTTACCCATCGTTAAAATAACCGCGAGTATTGTCAAGATTGCGAGAATCCCAAATCCACAAAAAACGGCCATGATGATTTTCATTACATTTACTCCTACCATATATAAAATTAAAGGCAGAATATAAAATACAAGAATCATACCTATACTTGCCCACATACCGTAAGTACCAAATTTATTGACTTTAGGCCCAGAATCAGTAAGTGGAGAAAGTGAACCTGCGACTATTAAAGAGCAAAAGAGTAACGCGGAAACTAACGTCATGAAAATAACACGAAATTTGTTTGTGTCTTTTGTCATAATCTGTTTCATTCCTTTCAAAGTAATTTATTCCCTATTCACATTATAACAAATATATGAACAAGAGGTTATATTTGGAATTTTATAGAGTGACTTAACGTATACGAAGGTGAAAACAGAGTATGTAAAAATGTTACATACTCTGTTTTATATGCAATAGATTTTCATCCATTTTAACAGCTCGATTTAAAAAATGAAGAAGTGAAAATCCAACAACGCCTAAAAGGCCAAAAATAATCCAAGGGAAACTCATATTTTGCCAATATTTCGTAAAGAAAGTTCCTGTATAGTTGCCAATCGTAAATCCAAGGGCAAGTGATAGTTGGAAAAAACCAAAATAGGTTGCTGTGTATTGTTCGTTGCTAAAGTTTGCAACAGCGATATCGGCATTCGGTAATACAAGTGTTTCTCCGATTGTAAATAAAACGACACACATTAGTAGCCAATTTGGATGAAAAGAAAACGGGATGAGAAGAAAAGAGATCCCCATTAGTAATACACCATACTTTACAAGAGAAAGAGCATGATATTTTTTGAAGAGATATTTAAATGTGATCATAAATAAAAAACCTGTAATGGCGTTTATTGTAATGACGAGTCCTACTAAGTTTTGATCGTGGCTTATATTATTCATATGAAGAGGTAATGCAACCGTAAGTTGTGTAAACATCGAATAAAAAAACACCATGATCAGTGAAAAGGATAAAAAGGATTTGTTTTGTCCAGCTGCTTTTATTCCTGTTAAAAGTTGTGTTTCATGCACTGTAACATGAAAGCGAGATCTAAGAAGAAAGAATAGGAATGCTAGAACTAACATGAGTGATCCGGTAAATATAAAAGGGTACATAGGATTCCACTTAAGCAATATACTCCCTACGATCGGTCCAATAATTGCTCCGCCGTTTAGAAAGAGGTTTAAGTATGTAAAGGTATCTTTTCTAATATGGGCTGGTTGGGAACCAAAGACAGCGCGTGCAGAAGGTTCATAGAAAGCCGTTCCAAATCCAATGAATATTGTTGCAATCATAATGGGATGGAATCCAGAAAATATGCCTAAAGAAAGAAAACCGATCCCTCTTAAAATCATTCCGATTATCATCATTGTAATATAGCCAATCCGATCTGCAAGTATTCCAGTACATAGTGGGAATATTCGAGAGGTAATCGTAAGGGCTGTTAAAATTGTACCAACTTGCATAGCGGAAAAATGTAAAGAATTAGATAAATAGATAGCAAGAAAAGCCATCACAGCAAAATGACCGAGCGTCATGAAAAAAGAAGAAAATAATACAAAACGAATAGGTAATGAAAAAGATCTCAAAGTATTCACTCCTTTTTGTTAACCATCTATTATTTTTAATGGTTAACTATTTTATGTTATGATTATACTGAAAATAAGAGATAAAGTAAACTTTGGAAAGTTGGTGGTGATTTTGAGTAACAATCAAACTGCACCAGAGATGTTAGAAAGTATAAGGTCACTTTTAAATACATGGCGAATACCAAATGAGACGAGAGAACCAGTTGATTTTTTTGAATCAGAAGAAGATATACATCAGTTTATGATTGAACAGTGGAATGAAAAACTCCCTTTTGGTTCAGTGAATGAAGTGAAAAATTTCCGGGATACGATTCGTGAGGCAGTGGAACAACAAAAGCCATTAAAGCCATTGTTTGAAAAATATCCATTGCAAGTAATGACGATGGATGAAGCTGACATCATTACATATCGAGCAATTGGTGAGGAAAATTTATATACGTTTTCATTGCGAATTATAATCTCTGCGATTACAAACAAACAGTGGGAAAGATTGAAAGCTTGTCCAGATTGTAAATGGGTATTTTACGATCAATCTCGTAACGGTAGTAAACGTTGGTGTGGTATGTATGCAGAAGGAGAAGGGGGACGAGCTTGCGGGACAATCGCAAAAGTAAAAAGGCACCGAGCGAAGAGAAAAGCAAGTTCAAGTTATATAAAATAGTAGAAGCCTTGCAGTTATGCAAGGCTTCTGTTATTTTCTCAATTTTTGGACTGAACAATATGCTGCATAACATATTTATGTTGAATGCAACTTGCTGTTTTGGCTGTATAATACGGACGTTGTTGTTCTAATTTTACTCTTTGCTCCATTGTTTTCTTGTCATGGTCGGATATACGTAACATGAAAATCATCTCCTTTTATCTAACAATATAATTGAATTACATAAAAAACATATTGTTAGAGTTAAGGAGGAATGCTTGGTAGCATAAGTAAAAAGCACCTTCCTCTCTCAATGCGCTTACGAGGTTAGCTGTCGGACTCGGAATGTGAGAGTATCCCTACTAATAAGATTCGCCCCAAGTGGCATATGCCACAGAAGTGGTTTCCCCGCTCCAAAATTTGGATTCAACAAAAGGTTATATAAATAAAATTAACATATTGATCCAAGTTAATCAATCTATTTTAGCTTTGTTAATTGTACAAGAACGAGACCGTCTGGTAATGGAATTTCTTTTGTTTCTATAAAATTATACTTCTTATATAAAGAAATCGCAGGCGCGTTTTTCTTACCAGTTTGTACTATATAGTTTGTCGTTTCTTCATGTAGTTGAAATAGGTGTTGCAGTAGTGCGGTTGCGATTCCTCTATGAAAATACGTAGGAGAAACAACGAGGCGATGAATATCAACGACATCATCCGCATTTAAAAATGAAATAAATCCAGCTAACGTATCATCAATGAAGTATCCGTAAAAGACTTCATTGCAATTTTGAATATCAGTAATTGTGTCATATAATCGTGGAATTGAATTGTTTTCAAGGTACTGTGCTTCAATTTTATATGCGGGAATTTGAACTTCTAAAATTTTAGTAGCTTCTTCAATAGAAGAAGGAGATAATTTTCGAATCATATAAAGGTCTCCTTTTATGAAAAGAGTGAGAATATAAGATTCTCACTCTTTCGTATCATTATTTTTACATCTTCACCAGTAATTCATTGGCATATCGGCGTGCCCATTGATCTGCTGCTAATACTTCTTCTAATGAAGGAGTCGCAATATTATGATGAGCTTCTAATGCAGAATAGATCGTTTTTTCAATGTCAAAAAATGAAATTTTATCTTGTAAATATAAAGCATTCGCAATTTCATTTGCAGCATTTAATACAGCCGGAGTTGTCCCTCCAATTTTCCCGGATTCATAAGCATAGTGAAGGCAAGGGAATTTCTCTAAGTCAGGTTTTTCAAAATGCAAGCTGCCAACTTCTAATAAATTTAATTTTTTAAAAGAAGATGCTAAACGCGATGGATAGTGGAATGCATATTGAATCGGCATACGCATATCAGATGCCCCAAGCTGAGCCATAATAGAGCCATCTACAAACTCTACAAGAGAGTGAATAATGCTCTCCTTATGAATCATAACATCGATTTTTTCATAGGGAACGTCAAATAACCAACGTGCTTCCATTACTTCAAATCCTTTATTTAGTAATGTTGCACAGTCAATTGTTAATTTTGCTCCCATTAGCCAGTTTGGATGTTTTAGCGCATCTTTCGCTTTGAGAAGTTTCATTTCTTCACGTGTTTTATCTCTAAATGCACCGCCAGATGCTGTTACAATTAACTTTTCAATTTCTTTATTATTTTCACCATTTAAGCATTGGAAAATAGCAGAATGCTCACTATCTACTGGAATAAGGCGACAATCATTTTTCTTTGCTAATTCTGTAACAATATGACCTGCTGCCACTAATGTTTCTTTATTCGCAATCGCAATGTCTTTTTTCGCTTTTAATGCTTCGATTGTTGGAAGCAGTCCTGCTACACCGACGACAGAAGTTAAGACAAGATTACTATCGGGGTGCGTAGCAACTTCAATCAAGCCATCTTCTCCGTATACAACTTTTGTTTGAGTAGAAATTCGTGAGCGCAGTGTATCTGCTAATTCTTTCTTACTCACGCTTACAATACGTGGTTGAAATGTTTGGATTTGTTGTTCCAACATTTCAATATTTTCATTTGCAGTTAAACCGATAATTTGAAAATGTTCTGGGTGAGCAGCGACTACATCTAGAGCTGATGTCCCAATTGAACCAGTTGATCCTAGAATTGAAATGTATTTTACCATAATAAATCCTCCATAGTTGAATGAATCTTTTCCGTGAACTTATATGTAATTAGATAAAAAAAGGAAAATTCCTGCTTAATAAGACAGAAAGTTCCCTTTTATCTAAAAAACTGTGGTATAATAAGGGGAAATTAAAGAAAAAGCGATGAAAGAGAAGAGTACATATTTGGAACTTCGCAGAGAACTGATGGTTGGTGGGAATCAGTAAGGGGAAAATATGGAATGGGCTCTGGAGCTGCAAGCCGAATTGAGTAGGATTTGACGGTTGTTTCGACGTTATTCGAATCATAAAGAGAACTATGAATTTGTAGTTAATAAAGGTGGTACCGCGGGAGTCCCTCGTCCTTTTTAGGATTGAGGGGCTTTTTTATATGTAAAAGGAGGGGTAGTTGTGAATAAAAAGGTTATGTTAACAGGAATTAAACCGACTGGACATCCGCATCTTGGAAATTATATTGGAGCAATTAAACCAGCATTACAGCTTTCTAAACAAAGAAAAGGGGAAGCGTTATATTTTATTGCCGATTATCATGCATTAAATGCTGTACAAGATCCAAGTAAGTTTCGTGAGTATACGAAGGAAGTAGCAGCGACATGGTTATCATTAGGTTTGGATGAGCATGTAATCTTTTATCGTCAATCAGATGTACCAGAAATCTTAGAATTATACTGGATTTTAGCTTGCCTTACTCCGAAAGGCTTAATGAACCGTGCTCATGCTTACAAAGCAAAAGTTGATCAAAATATAGAAGCAGGAGTAGATGTAGATACTGGTGTAAACATGGGATTATATACGTATCCTATTTTAATGGCAGCTGATATTTTATTATTTCAATCAAATTATGTTCCAGTTGGAAAAGATCAAATTCAGCATGTAGAAATTGCGCGAGATATTGCTTCATATTTTAACAACACATTTGGGGAAATCTTTACATTGCCCGAGTACATCATTCAAGAAGAAGGAGCAATTGTACCAGGCCTTGATGGACGAAAAATGAGTAAAAGCTATGGAAATGTCATTCCATTATTTGAAGAACAAGAAAAGCTGAAAAAACTGATTTTCAAAATTAAAACAGATTCTTCCTTACCAAGTGAACCGAAGGAACTTGAAACATTATTTATATTGTATAAAGAATTTGCGACAACTGAGGAAATCGCAAAAATGAAAGAAAAATACGCAACAGGCATCGGCTGGGGTGATGTAAAAAAAGAACTATTTCATGTCATCAATCGTGAGTTAGAAGAGCCGAGGAAGAAATATAAAATGTATATGGATAAACCGCACTTACTTCAAGAAGCAATGGAAAAAGGGGTAGAGCGGGCAAGGGAAATTGCTAAGGGGAATTTAGCGGAAATAAAAAAACGGATTGGGTGTTAAGGTGAAAACCACCCAATGGATTTATTTCACTTAGGTGTGGAGGGCGTTTATGACCTGCACAAAAGTGAGCATTATAGGTTAAAACAAAAGGGAAAAATATGGAATGGACTCTGGAGCTGTAAGCTGAATTGAGTAGGCTTTGACGGTTGTTTCGACGTTATTCAGATCATAAAGAGAGCTATGAAATTGTAGCTAATAAAGGTAGTACCACGGGAGTCCCTCGTCCTTTTTAGGATTGAGGGGCTTTTTTATATGTAAAAGGAGGGGGAGTTGTGAATAAAAAGGTTATGTTAACAGGAATTAAACCAACTGGACATCCGCATCTTGGAAATTATATTGAAGCAATTAAAAAGGAAACATAATTTTTTGTTGATTAACTCAGGAATGCTTAAAAAAGAAGTCCGGGGTATACGGGACTTCTACGGGTAATGTGTCAAGTAATGGCGTACTCGACTAAGTAAATTTAACATGAATTTTCAAAAAATTATATTGGTAAATGTGTCCAATTCAAAGGTTCGTATTTGCGCTAAAAAAGAGGTCTCGTTAATATACGAGACCTAAAATGTAATACTGACATGTAAAAACTTATGCTATGCAACTTTAACATGATTTTTCGAGAAATAACATTAGTAAATATAGCTAATTTGTTTTGAAAAAAGAGCAGATAGCGAAGGCTCAAGGGAAGTGGAGACTAAGAATTTACTCGTACAACTGATTCTATTAAACAGAGTATAGAAAGTATTTCTAAAACACAAACAACACAAGGTGAACAAATAAAGCGGACACAAGCAACACTTGAAACACAAGCAGAAGCCATTAAAGGAAAAGTAACCATTACAGAAGTAGGTTTCTATGTATCTCATCATATGTATAGTTCCTATGGATTACAAAATGTAAAAGCTGATTTCCTTTGGATTCCTCGTTATGGGACAAAACCTGCATATCCTTGTGATCTTTGGCAATATGCAGATTTATGTTGAAGGAATTGGAAATTGTGATGTGAACCGTTTAAATGGCGATAAGTCACTAGAATGGTTTATAGGAAGTGATTCTCAACTTGTTCCTCCACAAGTAGAAGTTTTAGGATACCTTACAACGACTGCTGATGTAGCTAATATTCGTAAAGAGCCTAATGTAAATGCAACTATTATGCATCAAGCCACAAAAGGGCAAGGGCATACGTATTATTAGTGGTCATATGATGGTACTCATTTTTGGTATAAGGTAGCTATTGACAATTGGATGAGAGATGATGTTGTATCAATTAACAAGGATGGTAAAACGAAAGGTGTTGTATGGGTAAATGCTACTGGTGTAAACCTTCGAAAAGGTGCAAGTGCTGGCGATGTTGTCATCAATAAAATTACAAAACGTTCTGCTTATGAAGTACATTATCGATATGCTGACTGGATTTATGTCGCAGGTGAAGGTGTTGAAGGTTGGGTGTATTTTGATGAATCTTATGTAAATTGGCTTAGATAAGACGAGAGCCGGCTCTTATGAGTCGGATTTTTTCTGTATTTTTGTTTTTAAAATCACGTAGTGAGGGGAAATCTTTTATATTACGACTAGTAAGATAAATATATAACAATATAATATAATATTATATAACTTTAACTGTTTCTATAAAAAGGAGAGATAACATGTTTCATCAAATAGATAATAATTCAAATAAATCCTTAGGTAACGAGAATATTGAAATGGAAACTAATGTGAAAACTGAGGACTCAACTTTTCCTTATGTTGATGTAAGAATGTATGGTGCAAAAGCAGACGGAACACAAGGTACATTAACAACCGAAGCTATACAAAAAGCATTAGATATTGCATTAAATGAAGGAGGAGTTGATATTTTTATTCCTTCAGGTATTTATCGTATAACAAAATATTTAACTGTTTACAAAAATACGAAAATACGTCTGGGGAAAAATGCGATTTTATTAAGAGGGCATCCAGGAGGTATTATGAAAAATGGAAATTCAGGAGATTTGTTTGAAGGTTATAATGGTAACGGCAACATAAGTATTGAAGGTGGAACGTTTGATGGTAATGTCCTTGAGTTTCCCCAAGGGTTTAACATGACAGGATGGGCTCGAGGGGGAAATCTAACGTTTAGAGATATTACTTTCAAAGATGTTATTAATGCTCATATGATGGATATTAACGCTTGTCGTAATGTTGTAATTGAGAGATGTAAGTTTTTAGGCTACAAAGATGCAACCACGGATAAATCAAGAGGGTATGCAGAATCTATTCAAATCTCTAACCATACTAAGTTAGGATTTTCTGATTTTGGAGCATGGGATGGAGAACCTTGTGATAATATAACTATTCGTGACTGTTATTTTGGTAGTAGTGATACGAAAGGGATGAATCCGATAGCCACGGGAATAGGAAATCATTCTTCTGTAATGTTCCTTTTCAATAGAAATATTAAAGTTATCAATAATACATTTGAGAATGCAACTTATGCAGGTGTTCGTGCTTTAAAATTTGGCGATATGACTATACAAGGAAATACATTCTTAAATTGTGAGAGAGCTATAGCACATTCGAATCCTGATGGAAGTCCTGGTGAGGGGCAAAAAGACCGCGAAGGTAATGACACAGGAATGCCAGAATCAGGTTATAACTTTGTTGTAAAAGAAAATACATTCTCAGGAACAAGACGAGAAGATATCTATATTGTTGGATGGCAAAATGATAAGAAAGCAGCTTTCTTTGATAGCGTTAAAATTATTGATAATGAATTTAAAGAGAGGAATTCACCCGAAGATTTTGCTACTATCGTACTTTCGTATGTTGACAGATGTAAAATTAGAGGTAATACATTCAAGAAATCATTTAGACATATTCTTTTCAAACAATGTAGAAAGTTAGAAATTAAATATAATTCTTTTGAAGATTCACGAAATGAATTCATCTATAATACAGCATTAACTTCTTCAGATAACACTGATTTTTTAGAGGATGTTGATATTTCTAATAATATTATGATTAACTCAGGTCGTGTAGGGATCTTCCTCCAATCTATTACAAGATTCTTTATTGATAAGAATAACATTCGCAATACTTCGCTTGAAGCTGACAATCAACGTAGTGCTATTTTAGTTGGTAGTGCTTCTAAAGAAGGGTACATTCGTGATAATAGAGTGAGGATGTCAACTACCGAAAATAAAAATAAATATGGGATTGAAGTTACTCCTACATGTTCTAATGTACAAGTATTTAATAATGATGTGGAAGGGAAAACAGGTTGTGTTTTAGTATCCTCATCTGCAGGATTTGTTGGTTTCTTCGCTTATGATACGAATGGTGTAAAAAGAAAAGTAACCATTGACAATAATGGTACTTTAGTTTCTAGCCCTGTATAAGTAGAGGACGAGATGGAAAAAAGCCGGCTCTTATGTAGTGAACCCGAAAAGTTAGACAGATTATTTCATTAGGCAGCTTCTTGGGCATGAGCTCGGTATTGTACCGGGCTCATGCCCTTTAGTTTTGCCTTAATTCTTTTATGATTATAGTATTCAATATACTTTGCTAATTCTTGCTTAAAGTGTTCAACACTTTCAAATTCTTTTAGATAAAGTAATTCTGACTTCATGATGCCAAAGAAGTTTTCAATCACTGCGTTATCGTAACAGTTCCCTTTACGGGACATACTCTGTGTAATGCCACGTTTATTGAGGGAATGCCGGTATTGTTTCATTTGATAGTGCCAACCTTGATCAGAATGGATAAGGAGTGTGTCCTCATCTGTTAAGCGTTCAAAAGCTTGGTCTAACATCCTTGAAACTAGTGAATAAGTTGGTCTTGATCCAATTGTATACGTGATAATTTCGCCATTAAATAAATCTAGCATCGGTGATAAATATAACTTCTCTCCAAACAATTTAAACTCCGTAATATCTGTAACCCATTTTTCATTTGGTTTTTCAGCTTGGAAGTTGCGATTTAAAATATTCGGTGCAATCTTTCCAACAGTTCCTTTATA
>NZ_KN050811.1:0-30959 GCF_000746135.1 Bacillus sp. UNC322MFChir4.1 | reverse complement strand
TTGAAGTAGTGCTTTCACCGAAAATTCATGCCTTAATTCATAGATTACTTGGGCCTTGTCTTGTTTTGTGATTTTTCTTTGTTTTGAACTAAGGCATTCAACTTTTTTAAATATGCATTTTCCATACGTAAACGCTCATTCTCCGCTTGTAGTGCTTCAATTGAACCTTCAACTACTTTTTGATTTTTAGTTGTGCTCAGTTTTTTATTTTGCATGGATGGACGCCCCTTTTTCTTTGGTTGTAGGGCACCCAATCCTTCTGAGTCATAAGCCACTTTCCACTTCCGAAGTGTTTCGTAAGACGGAATATTGAAAATCGCCGCTGTTTCCCTGATAGATGTCCCTTGTTCGTTCATATACTGAAGTACATCTAGTTTATACTGAAGAGAGTAGAATGCATAGCGTTTTTAAAAAGCTTTTTCACCTAAAGATTCATATCGTTTAATCCACTGATAGAGTACACTGGCAGCAACACCTATAGATTTAGCAATTGTCTTTCCGCCTTCAGTACCCTCTAAATATCGTCTCACTGCTTGTATTTTTTCTTTTGAAGAGAATTTAGCCATAAAAAAATGCACCTCCAATTGTTAGACCGTGTCTAACAATTGGAGGTGCACTACATTTTGAGGGGTGGCTTGTCCTTTAATATTTTATTTTTCTTCTTTGTAGTTCAATGCAATCTCTACTATCTCTTCTGGCGTTAAGTCTCTAAAATCCCAAAAAATTATATCACTTGGAGCCGGGTGGGGTACGTTGGCTTCTAGAATATCAATGTACTTACTACCTAACTCGTCTGGTAAATCAGGTTCGCATATTTTTTTTGCAAGTTCAATAAGCTCCGCTTTAGTTAGTTTACCTTCCATATTATCCATCCCCTTTTTATAGTTTATAATCCCTTTTTCCAAAAATGATATGAACGATCTAAAATATTTTGATGCATTTTAGGAGATACAATTATTAAATTATCAAGATCGTAGACCGCACCACCTTGGTGAATAGGTTGTTTATGATGAAGTACATATACTTCATGTTTACCATGTTGTTGTGCACACCCTTTAATATTTATCTATTCTTATTATACAGAAAATAATGTTTTTGTTTCATTTTATTTATAAATAATATCCATAAAAAGGAAGATGCTGTTTAACAGTAGCTTCACACATACTTCCGATGCACCATCTTCGACCATTAAATATGGAAAACCGCTGTTTGTTCTCGTATTGACTAACTAATCCCGAACATTTTTCCAATTTTTATCAACGATTTTATATTCCTTACTTTGCCACTGGAATAAATACATACTCTCAAAAATTTCTTTACAGAAGGAACAAAAGAAGTTTATTAGAATCTTAAATGATTCTTAAGCATAATATCCCGTTCTTACTTTCAACAATAACATTTCTATAGCTTGTACAACTTCCTCTTTATTTCTCGTATCAAAGGTTTCAAGCGGTTCATGCCAGTTTTTATTTTTTATTAGTTCTAAACCGTACATGCCATCTGGATCTCCTTCTGGGTACCATCCAACGTCTAAAATAATATCTTTTTGTGTAAACTCAAGTTGCAATAAATCTTGCGTAAAGCTTAGCCAGATTTTATCACCCTTCTCTAGCTCTTCGGGATTGATTTCTAGAAAGCCATTATATGTAACACTCCATAGCTCTGGAATTCGTAATGATTGAAATTTAGGCATATGAGCAAAAATAGGTAATGCTTTCACTTTCCATAATAATGCCTCTATAACTTTTACAACTTCCTCCCTATTTTTTGAATAAAAAACTTCAACTGGGTTCTGCCAGTTCCCATCCTTAACAAGTTGAAGCTTATAACTTCCCTTAGGATCCATTTCAGGATACCATCCAACGTCTAAAATAATATCGTCCACCTGATGCTTGACTTGTAATAAATCTACAGTAAAATATGACCACCCTTTTTTATCATCTACATTTAATTCCTCAGGATTCATTTCCATAAAATTATTATGAACAATAAACCATGTAGCTGGGATTCTTAATGATTGAAACCTTGAAAACTCTTGAAGCACAGACATTATTTCTCACTCCCAAAATGTGTATTAAAAAATTCTTCCCTCGTTAAAGCACTTTTTAAATATTCCTTTACACGATCATCATTCATAGGATGTCCGTGATATATCCAACTATCATTTAATTCTGCTCTAATCCAAGTTGCTTCTTTACCTAAATCATAACCGATTGTTTCTGCTGACTGATAGAAAAAATATATGGCGCCTTTATCTTTATCTTTATAAATCAATCCTTTTTGCAAAGCTTCTTTTTCAAGCATCCCATTATCTACACTTGGAAGATATTGCGCTTGCTTTCTTCCTGTTTCACTAAATAATTTTGTTTGTTCTTTCGTTTTTGCTTTAATATGTTTATGCCCATGTTCACTATATTGAGCATTATTTAACTTTGTACGGAATTCTTTAGCACTATAATAACTATTGTGAGCCACATAATCATGTTGTCTAGAAATATTTCCTTTTCCTAAATTATTACCTACTATACTAGAATGTGTATCTTTAGCTTTTATTCCTAAACCACTAAAATATGACTCTCCACCATAAGCTGGCGCCCATCTATTTCCCATATGATAAGAAGACATCCGTGACAAATCTCTTCCCCATCTTACGCCATTACTTAAAGCACCAGCACCTTTTGTACCAACTGCGAGGAACGCAAAAGAAGTCACTCCGTATGCTATCGATTCTGTGATACTTTCTGCATCTCCGTACTCTACGTTCTTTACATACCAATCAGACAAAACATTTCGTATAGCGTACATCTCTTGGACTTCCTCGTCCCACTCACTTTTTAATGTTCCACTAGGATCATTCCACAAGGCTTTAATAAATTCGTATTTATCTTTAACTTCCTCTTTCTTTTCATCAATAGAACTCTCCGCAAAGTCCCTAAGTCCATATTTTGCATCTTCCAATGTGTCCATTGGATCATCAACTAAGTGTCCGAAAAAGTCTGTTACTTGATTTCCTGCTTTTTTAAGCGGATCAAAAATAGTGTCTCCTGCTGCTCTAGCGCTTCCACGCAGATAGGCGTCAGATAGCTTGTCAAGTAGATTAAAATCCCCATAAGCCTTCTCATCCACTTCACGGAATGTTTTCGCAGCTTTCTTTAATTCGAGTTCAGTATGTTTTAAATGTTTGACTAAATCATCCATACTTCTCTTTTTTGAGAAAAATTCATCGAAAAAGCGTTGGTGTGCCATTCCTTCCCAAGACATTTGCAATTCAAACGTGACTTGTAAAAGTTCTCGAATTATTTTTTCCATAGCTTCTCTATTTCGCGATATAGAATCTGCAGCTTCTTCGAGTTTATCCGGATCAACTCGTACTTGCCCCAATTGCTTTTTCCCCACCTTTCTGTTTTATGTATAAAATTGTCAATAAAAGTATAGCAGATTGTATAGATAAATTAACCATAATTTTACACATGTTCAATATTCAATTGTTAAAATTTTACACAAAATAACAATTAAGGGGATGATTTTAATGGAATTGACAGTAATCGATGAACAAAAGATAACATCGTATTTAGTACAAGTATCTCAGCTAGACAAAAATTTCTTGTTTCACATTCGGGAAATTGATGAAAACATAGATATTAATTTTATTGATGAAAATAATAAATTTTTAACACCTGTTCCTGTTGGACTATTTCTTAGTAAACTTCCTAGCGAGAAAGATAAAATGAATTCTAGAAGAGAGTATAGAAACATGTCAGGATTGGTATTATTAGAACCATTGACACGTGAGGAATCAATTTATGTAAAAGAAATGAAAAAAAGAAGAGGTTGCTGCATTTAGGTACTTAGAAGAAACTTTTTCACGAGACTTAATGAATAAAGTAAAAAGCCCTCTCATATGAGAAGAGCTTTTGTGTATAAGATAAAATACATTTAACTCTACCTTTTTTGATGAATGTTAAATTGAAGTTTCTTCTTTACGAGCTGCGTCCATCATAATAAAGATAGCCGATAAAATGTGCATAATCATCCCGACAAATGGAATCCAAGCAATACAAGATGTTACAATTCCTAAAATATTACCGTTAGCGTTCATACCACTCTGTTTAGCTAATACTAAAGTAATGATATGTAATGCTAACATGAAGAGAAGAGGTAGCCAAAATAAAGAAACAATAATTGTTCCACCTAGTACAGGTATTCCTAATAGGGCTTCCAAACCACCACTTACCCATTTTAGTATTTTTACAGTGTCTTTCAAAATATGTCCTCCTTAAAACTAACATGAATCTATTACATTATTCAGTATAACAAATAAGTCATGGGGTTTTAAGGTGTTATTTTCTAATAATAGAAAGAAGTTTACTATATGGAAATTTATAATTAAAAGTATAGGCCCGTTCGGTGAAATCTTTATATTGCCAGAATATATCATTCAAGAAGAAGGAGCGATTGTACCAGGCCTTGATGGACGAAAAATGAGTAAAAGCTATGGAAATGTCATTCCATTATTTGAAGAGCCAGAAAAGCTGAAAAAACTTATTTTCAAAATAAAAACAGATTCTTCCTTATCAAGTGAACCGAAGGAACTCGAAACATTATTTATGTTGTATAAAGAATTTGCGACAGCTGAGGAATTGCAAAAATGAAAGAGCAATATGCACCAGGAATCGGCTGGGGAGATGTAAAAAAAGAACTATTTCATGTCATCAATCGTGAGCTAGAAGAGCCGAGGAAGAAATATGAAATGTATATGGATGAGCCGCACTTACTTCAAGAAGCGATGGAAAAAGGGGTAGAACGGGCAAGGGAAATTGCTAAGGTGAGTTTAGCGGAAATAAAAAAACGGATTGGGTGTTAATGTGAAAAAGCTGACCCAAAAGGCACATAAGTGCCTTTTGAAATCAGTCCTTTTCTCTGTTATCGACCGTTCTTTGCAATATATCGGCGCTTCGACACGATATAAAGACTGTTCGATGATATTCGACATAATAGTGGTCGATTTGCTGAGCTGAATCATACCGAAAAGTGAAAGAGGCTGACTAAAAAGTGGACTTTTTAGTCAGCTTCTTATCTATATTGTTCATTAAAAACGTATCTAAAACTAATTTATGCACTGATCCAACATTGTCAGGAAGATCATGGATGGAAAAGAATCGTAAATCTTTTGATTCAGCGTCATCGATGCGTAATGTTCCTTCAAAATCACGACAAATGTATGTAATGAGAACACCGTGTACTTGATCTCCATTTGGATACACATTGAAAAATTCTTTACCAGAAAAGTTTTGAAATGGTTCTAACTGTTTCACGATTAAACCTGTTTCTTCATAGACTTCACGTTTAGCGGCTTCTTCTAACGTTTCACCACATTCAAGCGCACCGCCAATAATGCCCCAGCAATTGTAATCACTGCGAAGTTGAAGAAGTACTTCATTATTTTTGTTTAAAATAATTACATGTGAACCTACTAAAATGAGTGGTCGATTTCCAACTAAGCTGCGCATTTCTTCGATATATCCCATATAACACCTATCCTTTATTTATAATACATACGTGCAAATTGTAAGTATGTTTTTGTATAGAGTTGGAACAGGTTGACCTGTTCTTGCTGCAAATAAAGTTTATTCTTTGTATTTTGTATATATAAATCTATTTTGATTTTTCGACATATAAGTCACTACTATGCGGAAGACAACATGATACTTGCTTTCTCACTTTGTTTGTAAACCACGCATGTAGCAGAAAAAGGTCCTGACCGCTTCTATGCACGGCCAGATGCTCTTGTCCTCCCAAAAAAGAAAGAGGGTTTTTTAATTTGCATAAATGTAGTAGCGACATTTATGCTTTCCCACTATAAGTTAATAGAACGATGGCAGTTTATTTAACATCGCTTCTGCTTGTGATGCTAAATAACTAAACTGCATATTATGTATAGTTCTAAAGTATAAACTGCGTAGGAAGGTTTTAATATTTGTACATAAACTACAAAACTCATTGACTAGAAGTCTTGTTTTGTATTGCGGTAGCAAGTTTAGTTTGACATGAATAATCTCAAATAGCTGATTTTGCGGGAATCCTTTTGATATCATGGAAAGAAGAGGGGTAATAATACGCTCATCTTCATCAAAATGATACACAATAGAATAAACGAATATTTTATTTAAAAGACAATGTGCTAGTTCTTCGTAACATTGTTGTAGCAGTTTTGAATTTTGAATAAGGGCATCGAAAGCATCTGCTGCATGAGCAACACTATGCGCCCAGCCGTGAGGATCTACATATCCCCTTAAATCAATTTCTTGGTTCATATAATCTACCAATTTTTCTTTTACGATCATAACCGTTTCTTGTGTTAAAAAATTTGTTTTATTATCTGCACATAATATTAATGCAATTAATAACGTTGTGAAAGAACGTGTAAACACGCTATCATCGATATTAGATATGATGCCGCAATATAAGTATTGTTCTTCTAAAGTTAGCGTAAGTAATTTTTCTAACTGAGCTGTATCGAAATAATCACCTGAAATAAAGTAAGAAAAGGTAGAGTAAATCAATTGATCACGTAAATAGCTGTCTAACGTACCAATATGCTCTAGCATATGTAAACTCAATTGATTTAAATCGGTATTTTGAGGCAATAAATATCCGTTTTTTTGAATCGTTTCTAATAATTGCTGTAGCATAATGGTATTCAATGATGTTCCTCCTCATTGTAATATTATCGATACGATCCCTTTTCTTAACTGAAGATTGCTGTTATAAACATCAAATTTCTAGTATTCTACATTTTCATAAAAACTCCTGCTCATGAAATAAAAAACATGTTATTTAAAAAAATATACAGAAAGAGGTTAAAGAATGAATCAATTTGTTAATTTGGAACGAGATTTTAAGATATTAGTAGGAGAGCCACATTATATTACAATTGAAGAAAATAATACAGTTTCCTTTACAATGGAACAAGTGTTAGAGGTTGTGCAATATTGGATAGAAACAGCAACAGATAAAGGAGTTTTCCATTTACATTTTGTTGTTTCATCCAAAAGTCCAAATTATACACATTATGAAGAAGTGTTTCAGCGTTTACAATTTCAGTATCAGAAAAGTTGTGTTACGGTGCTGAAAGATTTATCTGATGTTACAGATGTGGAAGTTCCGTTTACGCTGAAAACGATCGATGAAGTAGGAGAAGGCACGTTTAAAACAATTTGGCTGGAATCTATGCGGGATTCTATACATACGAAAGAAACATTATCTATAGACCAATTATTATATGCTTTTCAAACAGAAATTGGCGGCAGATGGAATGAACATTGTTTAGTTGCTGTTCAAGGAGAAGATCCAGTAGGTGTTATATTGCCGCATATAGAGCCAGGTACGGTAGAAGAAGGAAGATTGTTTTATCTTGGTGTTGTTCCGAATATGCGTGGTAAACGATACGGGGCAATGCTTCATGAGAAAGCATTGTACATCTTAAAAGAAATTGGTGCCTCATATTATATAGGGAGTACTGACGAAATGAACGATGCTATGAAACAAGTTTTTTTAACAATAACTGTATACAGTTAGGGGAAATAGAGAAATTCACAAGAGTGATTAGAAAAGGATAAATGAAGATCTCTCTTGAAGTCTTGAAGAAATAAATGAAGGGGGAATTGGATGTTAAAGCAATCATTTAAAAGAATCATTCCGTTATATCCAGAAACTTTATTTCCAGACTGGCATGTAGAACATATTTCGCAGCGGCAGGAGAGTGAAAAGTGGGAAACGCTTTGGTTTCAGGTGATTACTCCTACGGGAATATTTCGAGTGAAACAGTTTTTTCTAGACTTTATGGAACCAACTTTTCCAGACAGTTGTCTGTATCACGCGCAGGGGGAGTGTTTTCAATATAATACACTTATCTATTGGCGCGGTATCAATTATAAAGGGTGCGATAGTTACGTCACTTCTAAGTGGAAAACACAAATCGAAATTTCTATTGATGATGGATTTATCAAGCAGCATGAGATGCAAGAATTTTTATATGGATTGCAGCCGTTTGAATTAGAGAATGCAAAACAACAAATGAAATTACCATTTCATCAACTAAGTTTTCATGCTCAAATAGAAAAGGGTGGAGGCGAAATCAGTCGTTGCTCTATATGGTGTACTCCTGAAGAAAAGAAATTCGTATCATTACCGCTTTTAGTCCCTCATTCATGGGAATTAGAGTCTGTTGGTTTTGGTGATAATGAAACACAATATGTATATTGGGATGCAAGAGAGCAGTTATATACATTATGGGCATGCCGGCATATCAATTATAGCTATTATCCTGTATCTTCATGGATAAGAAATTATAGCTCCCCGCAAAAGATTGGAAATTGTGAATACTACGTGCATCCGCAAAGAGGTACAGTTGTATATCAAGATCTTGGGAATGAACAAATTGCATATGTCTTTCGAGGAATCCCATGTACATCTTTTACAGATATAGAAAAAATGTTTTCTCCGTATTTATAAATTGATTACAAAATGTCATGAAATATGTAAGACGCGTTACAATATGTGGTATAGAATAGGGGGAGAGAAACAATAGAGAAAGTGATAGGTGAAAGAATGGAAACGAACATGAAACAAACAGGTTTAGATGTAAAAGTAGAGCGAGAAAATAATAGCACTTTATCTATAAAATGGGGTAGTGTAGAAGAATCAGTGCATGTATATTGGAGTGCATCTCCTGAGGCTATTGAAGAAAATGGACAATTATTAACGATTGTAACAGACGCTTCTGCGGTTACAATTGAAGATCCAAATCCTGCAATGCGTGTCTATTTTCGATTGGTTACGAATAAAGGAGATCGTATTACAGTAGCAGAGCGCCGCCTATCACTGCAAGGTGCGTTTAACTTTCGTGATTTAGGCGGGTATGAAACAAAAGATGGACGTGTAGTCAAATGGGGGAAATTGTACCGTTCTGAAGAATTAGCAGGATTAACAGAAGAAGATATTTGTTATATACATAATTTGGGCTTAAAAACTATCTGCGATTATCGTACAAATTTCGAAGTGCAACATAAACCAAACCCAAAGATACAAGATGTTTGTCAAGTTTCCTTGCCAGTTATGCAAGATTTAGCGAAAGATTTAAATATTAATGAATTCTTCCGTTTAGGAGATTTATCAATGCTTGGCAAGCCGGGAGAATATTTAGTGAAGATGAACCGAGATTTTGTAACTAGTAATGGAGCATTTGTGACATTTTTAGAGCTGATCCAAGATGCTAACAACTTACCGCTTTTAAACCATTGTACAGCAGGAAAGGATCGAACCGGCTTTGCATCTGCTTTATTATTATTGTTATTAGGTGTACCAGAAGAGACAGTAATGCAGGATTATTTACTAAGTAATGGATTTCGTGAACAGTTGAATGAAAAAATGATGGCATTTTTAGGAGCGCAGCTTCAAGATGAAGCAAGCATAGAAATTTTAAGTGCAATGTTTGAAGCGAGGGCTGAATATTTACAAGCGGCATTTGATGAAATTCATAATGTATATGGTTCATTGGATCAATATGCTGAAAAAGGAATTGGACTTACGAAAGAACAGTTAGATGCTTTGCGTAATTTATTGCTAGAAGAAAAATAAGATAATAGATAGAGGTTTTAAAAGTCATAAGGTTACTTTTAAAACCTCTATCTTTTTTATTTTCTTTATTTTACAATTAATTTGAAAATTGTTGAAATAATTACAAAGATATCCACGTTATAAATAGTATAAATAACGTAAAATTTGAAATGAAGGGAGAGATGGGGAAATGTTAGCATGGATATTAGGGGTATTCATCATAGTAGCAGTGACAGTTATGTTGACGATTATGGTAGGGAAAAATGAAGAAGAGAATTATGGAACTTCAACGAAAGGAAATATTACAAGACTTTCAATTATATATCTACTTTTAGGAGTTGTTTTAGCGGTTGGAGTAGCTTCTTATATATATTTTTATGGATAAGGGCGAACATAGATAGTAGAAAAAAGGTGAGGCTTCCAGAAGTGGGGGTCTTGCTGTTCGTTTATTCGGGAAAAGATAAGGTGTGTGCTGTTTGATAATTCTAAAATATTCTAAAGCATAGAAACGTATTATGTTATAATCAAAATGTAATTGTTGGAAAAAACGAGAAGGGCTGGATATGAATGATTGAAATTGTTAATGTATCAAAGAGTTATAATGGTAGTAAATTTGCAGTGAAAGATTTGAACTTAACAGTGCCAAATGGAGAGATTTTTGGATTTTTAGGCCCAAATGGTGCAGGGAAATCAACGACAATTAAGATGATCACAGGTATTCATTCTCTTGATAGTGGGACAATTTCGGTAAATGGAAAAGACATTGCGAAAGAGCCGCTTGAAGCGAAAAGGTTATTTGGTTATGTTCCTGACAGTCCTGATATGTTTTTACGCTTAAAGGGGATTGAATATTTAAATTTTATGGCGGATATGTATGATGTTCCGAAAGACGTGCGCCAAGAAAAAATCCGAACGCTAGCAGAACGTTTTAGTTTGTACGAGGCATTGTCTGATCAAATTCAAAGTTATTCACATGGAATGCGTCAAAAAATTATTATTATTGGAGTTCTTTTGCATGATCCAGATGTCTGGATTTTAGACGAGCCAATGACTGGATTAGATCCAAAATCGGCATTTATATTAAAACAAATGATGCGTGAGCACGCAGATAAAGGGAAAACGGTGTTCTTTTCAACGCATGTGTTAGAAGTTGCTGAAAAATTATGTGATCAAGTTGCCATCATTAATAAAGGGACACTTCAATTTCAAGGGAATTTAGCAGAAATACGAGAGCACTTTGAATCTAATGAATCTCTAGAAAAAATGTTCTTGGAGATGACAGAAAATGAATAAAATTTGGATGTTAACAAAAATATTATTAAAAATGAACTATGCTGATATGTTAACTGATAAGAAGAAGCGTGTTGTATCTTTACTTTCATTATTGGGTCTTTTGTTTGTTGGATTTTTATTTATAGGTCCACTTGCAAATGGAATGTATGTTGTATTAAAACAATTTAATCAGGAAAATTTATTGCTTGGCATGGGATTAGCGGTTGGTAGTATCTGGGTGTTTTTGTTAAGTATTACGACGATTTTAACAGTTTTTTATTATAGCGATGACGTTGAAATGTTATTACCATTACCACTTAAGCCAGCGCACATTATTACGGCGAAGTTTATTACTGTTTTAATTACACAATATGTGATGACTTCGTTTGTTTTATTTCCAGTCTTTATTGTGTATGGATTACAAAGTGGTGCATTTATTACATACTATGTTTATTTTTTAATCGTTTACTTATTTTTCCCAATTATTCCGTTAGTTCTTGCTTCGCTTCTTATGACACTCATTATGCGTTATACAAATATCGCAAAAGATAAAGATCGAAGTAATATGCTAATGGGGTTATTTACTTTATTACTAATTGTCGGTATTAATATATTTATACAATGGAAAAATAGAAATGCTGCTTCTGGGCAATCAGCAGCAGATTTTCTTACAAATAATCAGTCTTCATTTCTAGTAGAAATGACAAACTATTTTCCGACAACCTATTTTGGGGTAATGGCGTTAACAGAAAGTGCTTCGTGGAAAGGAAGTCTATTTTTACTTCTTTTCGCTGCGATTTCGTTAGCATTTTATGGTTTGTTTTTCTATGTTGCAGGTCGTACATATTTAAAAGGGGTTATTGGCATTTCAAATAGCACTGCGAAAAAAGAAGTGATTTCTTCTGAGAATTTTAATAAAGCTACTGTGCAAAATTCACATTGGAAAGCATATGTGAAAAAAGAATTTCGTATTTTGTTTCGCACGCCACAATTTTTCCTTAATTGTATTGTGCAAACTTTTGTAATGCCAATTATGTTTTTCTTTATTATTTTTGTACAAGACGGGAACTTAGCTTGGTTAAATAAATTTATAAAAGATAGTGAAACAACAGGTCTTGCGCTTGGTCTTGCTTTTTGTGCAGGTATGTTTTTAATGGGATCCAATGTTATTGCGACAACCTCTTTCTCGAGGGAAGGTCGTACTTGGTTTATCAATCGTTATTTACCAGTTAAAGCAGAAGGTGTTTTCTTTGCAAAAGTATTTACTGCTTGGCTCATTAATACGACTATTTTAGCGGTCTTTGGTATTGTGCTGATTATTGTAGGCGGTGTGTCACCAATGTTTACATTGCTTTGGTTCTTGCTTTGCGCAAATGGACTATGGTTAAACAATTTAATTGGCACACGGTGGGATGCACAAACAGCTGATATTCATTGGGATTCCGAACAAAAAATGTTTAAAGGTCGTTATACTACGCTTTGGAACTTTTTTGCGAATATACTGTTAGTCGGCATTACTGTAGGCGGAGTATGTGCGTTATATTTCTCATTAGGACTTGGAATGTGGGGGATGTTTTTAAGTATCCTCGTTGTTTTCACAATTGTAAATGTAATTGTGTCGCGTAGCTTGCAGCTTGGTGCTGAACGTATTCTAGCAAATATTAAATAAATCGTAAATCCTCTGTGACAATACAGAGGATTTATTTTATATTGCTATAGGAAAATGGCAACAAGTATGGGATCGAAGCAGCGTGTCTGACGGGATAGGTTATTGATTCGACTGAAGGATTTTATTGAGAAAATTTTATTTGTTATAAATAATAAAAAGGGATTTTTGGGAGTATATAGAAACTTATTTGGGAGGTGAAAATGTAATTTTAGGAGGCTTATTATGAAATTGAAAAAAATATCTATTGCTTCATTTGCGATTGGAGCGATGCTCTCCATTACAGCTTGCGGGACCTCAACAGAAAAAGATCAAGCAACTCAAACTAAAAAGGAACAAACAAACAATCAAGAAGAAGCGAAAACAACAAGTGCAGATCAAACAACTACGGGTAAAAACGAAGAAAAAGATTCAAAAACAACAAGTGCAGATGGGAAAGCTGAAACAAAATCAACGAATGCAGATCAAACAAAAAATGAGAAAACCGGAACAACTGAAACAAAACCAACAAACGGAAAGCAAAATGCTACTGTGAAGAGTGGGGTAAAGGAAGTTGTACAGTTAATAGACGAAGTGGACAAGCAATTGAAAGCGAATCCAAAACAAGAAGCTGTAAATAAACTTGGCAAGCAACTTACTGATAAATGGGATGTAGTTGAGAAAGAAGTGGAAACAAAGCATGCAACCGATTATAAAACAATTGAGCAAAATTTATATCCACTCATTGTTGAAATGGGAAAACAAAAACAAGACTTAAAGAAGCTAAAGTCATTAACGACGAAAACTAAGCAAGATTTAAATCAATTTTTGAATAAGCTTTAATAAAAAATGAATGCAAAATTAAATCTTATCTTATATATAGCCTATGTAATAGAAGGAGAAACGTAGAAGCAGTATACGTTTCTCCTTTTATAATTAGTTAGATCGATTCAATTAACGACGTATATATTGTTTGAAAGTTCCATTTTCAATAGAAGCAAGAGGAATCGTTTGTTCTGTTCCTTCCTTCATATTTCGTAAAACAGCTACATCGTTATTTATCTCTTCTTCACCGATAATAAGTACATACGGAATGTTTTCTTTATTTGCATAGTTAAGGGCTCGCTTTAGTTTACGATTTGCCAGTTCAAGTTCTATCTTTAAACTTTCGTTTGTTCGCAATGTGTGAGCAATTTTTAGACAATTTTCCTGTGTTCCAAGCGGAATAATAAAGATATCGATAGAAGGGGAGACTCGTTCTTTTTGGACAAGAGCGGTATAGATGACATCTAAACCGAACGAGATTCCAACTGTTGGATAAGATTTATTATCATTTCGAAGTGCACCGATAATGTAATCATAGCGCCCCCCACTACCTATGCTAGAAGTAATACTGCCATCTGCTAAAAAAATTTCATAAATCGTTCCAGTATACATTGTGAGTCCTCTTGCAAGAAAAGGAGAGAACGTTGTATTACGTTGAATGCCAAGTGCCACCAAGTATTGCCTAAGTTCTTGAAGTTCAGTAACTCCTTCTTTAACAAGAGAATTTGGGAACATTTTATCAAATTCAGAAAGTGGCATAGACATACATGTTTCTAACGTCTTACATAACATATCAATCGTTTCACTTTGTATTTCTCGATTCATTAAATCATTTCTTACACCGTCAATACCGATTTTCTCAAGTTTATCTACAGATAAAATAACATCTTGTAACTGTGATTCAGGGATTTGAATTGCTTGTAACAACCCTGTTAATAGTTTTCGATTATTATATTAAATGGTTACGTCTAAGTTTAATTTGTTAAAAATGTCAAGAGCCATTACCATTAATTCTGCTTCTGCTAAGATAGATTCAGCGCCAACAATATCGACATCACACTGTACAAACTCTCGAACTCTTCCTGGTTTAATTGGGCCATTACGAAATACTTTCCCAATTTCATAACGTTTAAAAGGGAGACGAATTTCTGGATTCATTGCGACGACTTTTGCAAAGGGAATGGTTAAATCATAACGCAATGCAAGTTCACGATTCCCTTGATCTTGAAGCGTGTACATCTCCTTTAAAATTTCAGATCCTCCCCCGTATTTATAAGCCATCAAATCATACATGTTCAAAATAGGTGTTTCTAGCGGTTTGCAGCCATAGGCCTCAAATATTTCTTCACAAGTCCGTTTAATTGTATTGCGCAGCATTTGTTCTTCTGGTAAATAGTCTTTTGTCCCTTTTACATTTTGCAAGTTCATATTTATCACTCCTTTTTAAAATAAAAAAAGCTATGCAGGTATGAAAATACCCACATAGCTTTATAATCGCTTCGTGGGTAAACAGGAATAGCCCTGTACCCACGAAGAAAAAATTTCTTCGGATACAAGGCTTTATGTATGATGATGAAGTTGGAAAGAACAATCTATTCTAAACATAAGCAATCTCTCCTATAGATTTTTAAGTAGTATACTACAAATTATTGGAATTATCAATTTTTATTCCATGCCTTATTAGTTTAGGGGGAAATGAATTAATTCCGATCTTATTAAAGGAATTTGCAAAAACGGAAGCACCAAAAGGATTTATATTTTCAATAATCCCTCCATTTCTTATTGTTATTTCTGTTTCTATTAGTATAATTATTGCGATTTTTTCCGGACTAAGGCCGGCAATAAAAGCAACGAATATTAATGTGTTATCAGCAATTCGCCGAGAAATGTAAACAAAACCTGTCTCATCTATTGAGACAGGTTTTGTTATGAAGTAATGGAAGTAGGTGTTGCGTTACTAATTTTGATTAGGTCGGCGCCGTTCATAAAAATTTGTAATCCTCTTTTTCCAGCACTAATGCTAATTGGGTCTAAATTTGCAGCAGATTCGTCAATAAAGAGTGGATAAATTTTTTTCATGCCAAGTGGTGAAACACCGCCGCGTATGTATCCTGTTAATCCAAGTATTTCTTTCATTGCAACCATTTCAACTTTTTTATTTTTACTTGCAGATGCTAACGCTTTTAAATTAAGCTCTTTATGCGAAGGGATACAAGCCATAATTACCCCGGTTTTATCGCCGCGAAGGACGAGTGTTTTAAAGACCTGTTCTAATTGCAAATGAACTTGCTCAGCGACATGTTTTGCATCTAAGTTTTCTTCATCCCATTCATATTCGTGAACTGTATATGCAATTTTGTGCTTATCTAAAAAACGACAAGCATTTGTTTTACTACTCATGTTACACACTTCCTTTTTTATTTCTTCTTTATTAGTATACAAAATTTCGCCAATTAAGACAGGGAAAAGAAGAAAGGACAAGAATATGTAACATAAATCGTGAAAAGGAAAGAGGGAACATGATGTGGAGAACAACTGATCTTTATGATGCGAATGAAACAGAAGTACAAGTATGTAAGCCATTACTTCAATCGTATGGAAAGAAGAAGCAGTTTCATGGGAAAATCGAGACAGTAAAGGTTAAAGATGATAACGTACTCGTAAAAATGGCGCTAGAGATGGTACCAGAGGGAACGGTATTAGTTGTAGATGGAGAAGGTTCAACAAATTGTGCATTACTTGGTGATAACTTAGCAAACATAGCAAGGCAGCGGAATTTAGCAGGCATAATTATTTATGGATGCGTTCGTGATTGTGCGGAGCTTCGGAATATCGAACTTGGCATTTTAGCGATTGCAACGATGCCAAAGCGAAGTGTGAAAGAAGGGAAGGGAGAAACAAATATTCCAGTGTCTTTTGGCGGAGTTTCATGGATTCCAGGAAATTATGTTTATGTTGACGAAGATGGTGTAATTGTATGTAAAACAGAAATTCATCAGTAGGAAATAATATAAGAAAGCAACAGAAGTGCTAAATGTGTTTATGCGGCACCCAATGCAGTTTTTATGCGAAATTTCACTTACGTATATAGTGAATAAAGTTTTCTTGTAAGGCATAAATATATACAGTAGGATCGCGACTTACATATTCGTTTGCCTTTTGAGACACCTCTTATTTTTATTATAAGAAGTGTCTTTTTTATTTATATAAATTCATTTTGAGGTGTAGAATTTGAAAATATGGAGGTATAAGGTTTATCATATCTGGCGAGAAGCCCCCCACCTCAAGCGCGCAAAGTGCAGAAGTGCACGGTAGGTGGAGGGAGTTCAATCTTGAGATAAAACTTCAGCTGTACTATCACATTGAAGCAGTGCATGTTGAACAGCTTGTAAAGATTGTTCAATGCGTTGACGATTATCTGATTTCTCAACTGTTTGTAAGGCATTTTGTAAACAATTCTTTGCTTCGTGTAATGCTTGACAAGAATCTTGAACGTGACCACGTGCATTTTTTTGCATGACTGTGCCTCCTTTGGTCTTTTACATTTTTAGTATGAACAAAATGGAATAAAATATCAGCGCACTTCAAAAAACAAATCCTGATTATTATGATGAGAATTGCCTTTTTTGGCTGTGTTCATTATAGTAAAAGATAAAGTGAATATTTTCTTATCCAGAGAGGTGGAGGGACTGGCCCAATGAAACCCAGCAACCGCGATGCAGGTGCTAATTCCAGCAGAACAGTTTTGTTCTGAAAGATAAGAAGGAAGAGATATAATCCGCTTCTTCTTATCGAAGAGGTTTTTTTATTGCAAAAAAACCGATAATGAAAGATGGACAACGAGAAGAAAGGAGCAAGCATACGATGACACTTGAGAAATATATTACACTACGTAATGCGATTTATAAATATATGGAAGAAAAGGAAAAGCCGATTACATTATTGGATATTCAACAACATATTGCTACTGAACATAAAGGGGAATTTGCAAAGAAGATGTTGCAGCAATTTTACATACTGCGACTGCTAGATGAGTTAAAGTTGGATGGGAAAATTACTTTAGCAGAGCAACATGAATGTATAGATGATAAGGGGATTTACTACATGGTAAAATAACATAGAGGGAGTTATTCTCCCTTTTTTATAGTAATATTTGCTTGGAAATTCATTTTTTGAAAAGAGTTATGTAGATAAAAAGACTGTGTTATGCAGTCTTTTTACAAGGAAATGGTGCTGAGTGTGTAGTGTCAAAAAATTAAATGTGCCCCCGAAAGATGGGCGTTTTCGGCTAACAAATAAAAAAGACACCATCGCCGAATAGGTGTCAGTTGTTTTGTCAAAGAGGCTTGCCCTTTGACATGTATTAGAATAGCATGTGAGTATAGAAAAAGTCAAAAGGGAATTAAAGGAAGGTGTCGTTTGCAATGAACATATTAATTGTATATGCACATCCAAATCCATATAGCTTCAGCGGTGCACTTTTGAAACAAGTGAAAAATTATAAACAAGAAAAAAGAGAGAAATGGCTACAAAAGGAATATGAAAAGGTAACAAGATTATGAAAAATAGGGAACTGATCTGCAAAATTGCGAATGTATGTAAAAGAGAAGATGATTTGTTTTGCTCTTATCTTGATTGTTTATTTTGTATAAGGGAGAAAAGTAAGCAATATTCTAAAGTTAAACAAGAAGTGCGAGAAGGGTATCTTATAAGAGGTGTTTGTCAGAGAGAAGTAGACATTTTAGTAGAACAAAGTGAACAAGTTGCAGATTTGTATATACCTAAGGTGCTCCGATGGGAATTTTTACAGGGAAATGTCCATTATATAGAAGAGATTTGTTCTATGGTATTTCAGTTAAAACCGTTATGTTTTTCAGAAGAACAATGGGAATATGTAATTACAATTATAGAAAAGGAGCTGTCATAAGGCAACTCCTTTTCGTAACGAAAACTTCGAAAGTATAAACTTAATTAGAGAGCTTATTCTGTAAGTATTCAGCGATTTGTAAATACATATCACTATATGCAAATTGTATTTCTCCAGTATGATTGGCATTAGAAGAAAAATGAACGATAACCATATGTGCAGTTGGATCGATATATAACCTTTGTCCATAACTGCCAAGTACTTCAAATGCATTTTGTTCGTTATGGGAGATCCACCACTGATCATGATAAGAATATTCCTCACCATCCCCAACTGGGAGTTCGTATTGGTTAATTTGTTTAATTTCTTCAATTATAGAGTGAGAAATAATTTGTTTTCCGTCATAGACACCATCGCCCGCAATCATCTCCCCGAATCTTGCCATGTCTCGTGCGGTGGCATTTAATCCTGCACTCGCTTGTTCCACTCCGGTTTCATCAACAACGTAATAAGCATTTTCTTCTGCGCCAATTGGTGACCAAATACGTTCACTTACTAGATCTGTGAGCGATTTTCCTGTGACAGTACGAAGGACCCATGCAAGTGTTTCAGCAGAACCGTTATTATACGAAAATGTTTCTCCTGGAGCAGCTGTTTCATTTGCTTCTAGTAACATGTCATAAATTGTTGTCGGTCCATTATAGTTTTTGTTGCGAGGAAGAAGGTTACTTGCTAAATATAATTGTGCATCTTGATTATCTAATCCAGCTTGTTTAAAGCCGTGAGTTGGATATTCTACTGAAACTTGCATATCTAAAAGTTGTTGAATTGTTGCGATCCCAAATGGTGTTCCTTTTAATTTTTTTACATAAGTTTCTGCAGTTGCATTGGGGTCTAGCTTTCCTTCTTCAATAAGGGTATTAACGAGCAGTCCTGTAAATACTTTTGCTACTGATGCCATACCGTGCGGTTCGTTTTCTTTATATCCATGAAAGTATCGTTCATAAACAAGCTTTCCATCCTGTAAAACAATAAAGGCATCTGTTTTATGTTTTTCTAATAATTTCCGAACCGTTGTATTATTTTCATTTTCATCTGTAATATGTAGGTTATCTAAATCTCGCGAATTAGTTGGAATCGAGGATATATAATTTTGATTTTTAGCAACAACTTTTGTTGAAGCAAATTCGCGCATATGTGAATAAGACCAACGGAGACAAGGATCTTGTAACCAGTTTTTTTTCGTTACTGTTTGTCTGGAAGAAAAATTTTTATTTGGATTGAATAACGTAAATCCCATACCAGTCAATATACATACAAAAATCAAAATGATTAAAATGAGCGGGGATTTTTTTAGTCTCATAAAATTAGCCTCCTTCTAGTTTTATTATAAGAGATAAGCCTATTGAGAAGCAAAAAAAGGAGAGTAAACGTAGAAGTTTACTCTCTCTTATAGGATTAGGCAGATAATTTTTCTTGTGTTGTTTGTTTTTTGGACTTTTGTTTACGCCCATGAAGAAAATAGTAAATCAGTAATGTAAATGCAACAATAATCGAAGAAATAAAATACATATGCTGATAACTGGAATGTGCTGCGATAATTCCTAGTACGAAAGAACCGATACCAATCCCTGTATCAAAGAATGAGAAATAAGTAGCTGTTGCAGATCCACGCCTTTGATCTGGTGCCACACTAACTGCAATTGTTTGGAAGCTTGGAATTAGAGTTCCATACCCAAAGCCGATAAGTACACCAGAAGCTAGTAACCAAAACGGCGTATGTGATTGGCTTAAAACGAACATACCAATCATAAAGATAATAATTGATGGATAAATGAGGACATTTTCCCCAAACCGATCGAAGATTTTTCCTGAAAATGGCCTAGAAATAACAACTACAATTGCGTATACAACAAAGAAATAACTAGCAATATCACTCATACCAAGCTCTTTTGCATAAACGGGAATAAATGAAAGAATACCGCTATAGGAAAAGGAAAGTACACAACCAGTAAGAGCGATTGGAATTGTTGAAGGCTCAATTAAATCTTTCCATTGCATTCGTTTCTTTTCTTTATTGATAGCTGTTTTTTCATTTGGAATATTTACTAAAAGTCCGCAGAGAAAAGCAAGTATAGAAAATATAGAACAAAGGACAAATAACCCTGTAAATGAGAATTTAGAAATAATCGTTAAACCTAAAAAAGGACCGATAACCATCGGTAAGCTCATAAATACTCCGTAATAACCAAGTGCCTCACCGCGTCTATGGGGGGGTGCTACATCTGTTATGATTGTACCGGTAGCTGTTGTCGCCATTCCGAAGCCGATACCATGTAAGAAGCGAAGAGCAAGTAGTAAAAATAAGCTTTGCGCACCGAAGTACATTACTGTTGCGGCTAAAAATAACGAAAGGGAGATAAATAAAATCTTCTTTCGTCCTAAATCATCAAGCCATTTCCCTGTAAATGGTCGGCAGATTACTGAAGAAATAAGAAATACTGTTGCAGCAAGCCCCATTTCTTCAGGTTTTCCTTTTAATCCCTCGATTACATATACAGGTAAGGTTGTGATCAACATATAAAATGTTAAAAAGAGAAATAGACTACTCAAACATGTTCCAATGAAGTCTTTCGTCCAAAGCCTTTGACTTTCCATAGTCATCCCTCCAATTTTTAATCAAGATTTCGAATTACTTTTTGTAGTACATGAAACGCAAGACGAAGCTCTTCCTCGCTAATATCTTGTAATGTCTTTTTCTCAAATGCGTTTACTTCTTGCTGCCAACTCGGTATCATTGCGATTGCTGTTTCTGACAAAGAAATAAGCTTTTCACGTCGATCTGTTCCCTCTGTTCGAGTAATCCATCCCATTAATTCCATACGTTTTAAAGTACGGGTCATTGTTGGAGATTCGACATTTAAATATTGACACAATTCTGTTTGCGTGCAAGATCCAGTTTGATCTAGTCTGAAAATTACAGCCCATTGTGCACTGTATAAACCAGTTGGGGAAACACGTTCATTGAATCTCTTAGAAAATTTCCGAGCGGTTTGGCTGACAGTGTGAAAAAAGTGTTGTTTTTCGTCCATATTTTTTGCCCTTTCCAATTAGTTGCCTAGCTAACTATATCTGTTTTTTTCTAGATTGTCTAGTAATCTATCGGTTTGCTTTTGTAAAAATAAGTTGAATTTCAGATTGAGAACATATATTCTATGTGATATTATTAAATTAGAATTTTCTGTTTTTTAACGTGTGTTGTTGATATTATTGAGGGGGAAAGCGAATAATGAAACCTACCATTATGAAATCAGTGGCATTATCAAATGGAGAAACAATTGCTTATCAAGAAGCGGGGAATGGAACAGAGATAGTAGTGCTTATTCACGGGAATATGACATCTTCACAGCATTGGGATTTAGTTATAGAACAACTGCAAGATTCTTATCATATTTATGCTCTTGATTTACGTGGTTTTGGCTTTTCAACTTATCATCATCCGATTAATTCATTGAATGATTTTGCAGAAGATGTGAAGTTGTTTGTAGATGAATTACAATTGAAAAATTTTTCATTGGTCGGATGGTCAATGGGTGGAGGAGTTGCGATGCAGTTTACAGCAGCTTATCCGGTGTATGTAAATAAACTTATACTGGTAGAATCAGTAGGACTGAAAGGATATCCCATTTTTAAGAAGGATATAAATGGTCAACCAATTGTGTCTCATCTTTTAAAAACAAAAGAAGAAATAGCGAAAGATGCTGTTCAAATTGCACCTGTTGTTGAAGCTATAAAACAAAAGGATAAGCAGTATTATCGAAATGTCTGGAATTTACTTATTTATACGCATCATCAACCTAGTCCAGATCGCTATGAGAAATATCTTGATGATATGTTAACGCAGCGCAATTTTGTTGATGTAAATTATGGACTTGTAACATTTAATATATCAGATGAGCATAACGGAGTTGTAGCTGGGAACGGGGATATGAATCGCATTCAAGTGCCAACATTAGTTCTCCAAGGTGATCGTGATTATGTGGTGCCAAAAGTAGTTGGTGATGAGTTGGCAAAGCATTTGCCAAATGCAAAATTGGTCATGTTAGAAGATTGTGGCCATTCTCCATTTGTTGATTGTTTAAACGTGTTTATTAATGAAGTAAATACATTTTTGAAAGAGTAGCTGCATTGTTTCATAATGCAAATAAGAAACGTATCCTATAATAGGGTTGCATATGTATATATTTGAAAATTAGAATTTAAAACCTTTCTTCCAGTAGATGGAAAGGATGTAAGCTAGAAGTCTGGACTTCTAGCTTTATTTTTGTGGAAATTGAAAGTATACGATTTATGGATTAACCAGCTATAATAAAGGATGTGAGTTTAGACAAGGAGCGTAATGAAATGGGGAGAAGGTATACGTTTTGGATTATGGTTGGAATTGTTGCGATTTCTGGGCTTTCACAAGGTATGTTGTTACCGGCAATTGCAATGATTTTTGAGAAGGAGGGAATTAGTTCAAGCTTTAACGGCATTCATGCAACGGCATTATATATAGGGATTCTTGTTATTTCACCTTGGCTTGAGAAACCGATGCAAAAGTTTGGAATGAAACCCCTTATTGTAATTGGAGGTTTTATTGTTGTTGGAGCATTATTTGTATTTACGCAAACATTTTCTTTTTGGGTATGGTTTGTTCTGCGTTTTTTCGTTGGGGTAGGGGATCATATGCTTCATGTTGGAACGCAAACGTGGATTACGACGACTGCTAGTCCGCACAAGGTAGGAAAACAAGTTTCTATATACGGAGCATTTTTCAGTATCGGTTTTGCGATGGGGCCTTATTTAGCGAGTACGGTACAATACGGGATTGCAACACCGTTTATTGTATCAACTGTCCTTTGTTTAATAGGATGGTTATTATTGATCCCAACGCAAAATGCATTTCCTGATCAAGGAGAAGCAAATCAAGAAAGTGAAACATCTTTGCAGCGCTATAAGCAAGTTTGGATAGTAGGGTGGATTGCGTTACTTGCACCGTTAGCATATGGAGTGTTAGAAGGGATGCTTAATAGCAATTTACCTGTTTATGCGATGAGGAAAGGCTGGTCAGTTGAACAAATTTCATTTTTATTACCAGCATTTTCGATTGGTGGAATTGTTACGCAAATACCACTTGGTATACTTAGTGATCGTCTTGGAAGAGAACGGATTTTAACATGGACATTTAGCGTCAGTACAGTGATTTTTCTATTAGCGGCTATATTCGATGGTTATTATTGGCTTGTATTTATATGTATGTTACTTGCTGGTATGGTTATTGGATCATGCTTTTCACTCGGACTCGGCTATATGACTGATTTATTATCAAAACATTTATTACCGGCAGGAAATATTTTGTGCGGAATTGCTTTTAGTATCGGAAGCATTACTGGGCCTGTATTAGGTGGGCTATTTATAGAGAACATACAGTATACAAGCTTTTTCTTTTCCATTATGATCATAATGGCAGTAATATCTATTGTTTATGTGACACATATGAAAAATCAAGCAATGATAAGGAAAGTAGAAAGTAGGTAAAATAATGACAAAGCAATTAAAAAAGAAGAAATTTGAAGTATTGTCAGATGAAACAATTGCACAGTGCCTCGAAAGAATGGATAAGGAAGGATATACACCGTCTCGCCGCATGGAAGAGCCTATTTTCCATGAGGTGAAAAGAGATGGGAAAACGGTTGTAGAGCCATGCGGACGGAAAATAATATTTGAAGGAAAATTAAAAACGGTATAAAGTGCAACGCTATGTAAATACAAATTAAAAAATCGACATAAAAACCCTTTTTCTATTTAAGCGGGCGAGAGTATCTGGCCATGCATAGAAGCGGTCATGGCCTTTTTCTGCCACATGCAAGGTCTAAAACAGAGGGAGAAAGCATGTTGTATTCTGCATAGCAGCGACTTATATGTATAAAAATTAAAATCTATATAGTTTGCGTGGATTTTATATTGGAAAGCTGGCAAGAACGCATCGCTATTAAGCTAAAATTTAAATTATATTTTTAAAAACGAAAAAATAAAAATAATGGGCAAATTCAAGAACTCCATGCATATAATATAGCGAAAGGCCTTTCACCATTTTTCACCAAGGGGGCAATCACAATGAAATTTTTGTCTTACCTTACAGCAATTCTGGTGATTATTGGCGGTTTAAACTGGTTATTTGTTGCGTTAGATTTTAATCTGGTGGAAAAAATTTTTGGTTCTGTACCAGCGCTTGTTGATACCGTCTATTGGCTTATTGGTATTTCTGCACTTTATCAAATTTATGACCGGTTTTTTGCAAGTAATTAGCAATTATACAATTATTATTCAAAATGTTAAGCAGACGTGCTTAACATTTTTTTGTTTCAATACGAAGTAAAGAGATTCAGGAAAAATTACTCATGAGAACGGTTTCGATACTTCTTAGAATAAAATAGGAAAAACAATTTGACCGGGTATTTTATATGAGTTATAATTCAGAAAGTTTTAAAATTTATAAAAAAACGAAAGAGGGGAATAAGATGCATCGAGTATACAATTTTTCAGCGGGACCATCTACACTTCCTATTCCTGTTTTAGAGCAAGTACAAAAGGAATTATTGAACTATCAGGAAAAGGGTATGTCAATAATGGAAATGAGTCACAGATCAGCGGCTTTTCAGGAAATAATAGATGAAACGAAAAGTTTATTGTGTGAGTTAATGAATATCCCTGAAAATTATGAAGTCCTTTTTATACAAGGAGGCGCATCTTTACAATTCTCCATGATTCCACTAAATTTAATGAACCACTATAAACAAGCGGCATATGTGCATACGGGCTCCTGGTCAAAAAAAGCAATCGAAGAAGCAGAAAAAATGGGAACGATTTCGGTTGTTACATCTCCTGAAAATGACCGATTTACATCCATTCCAGAATTCAATCGAACACTTCTTTCTCAAGAAATAGATTATATTCATATTACAACGAATAATACAATTGAAGGTACGCGTTATGTAAACATTCCTGAGACAAAAGAAATCCCACTCGTTGCGGATATGTCTTCCAATATTTTATCTGAAGAGTATGATGTTACAAAATTCGGGCTTATTTATGCTGGAGCACAGAAAAATTTAGGACCGGCAGGGTTAACAGTTGTTATCGTTCGTAAGGACTTAATTGGTGCTGCTAATTCTTCTTGCCCGGCCATGTTAAACTATAAAACTTACAGTAAACATAATTCACTTTATAATACGCCGCCAACTTTCAGTATTTATGTAACAAAACTAGTTTTGCAATGGCTGAAAGCGCAGGGAGGCGTACAGGAGATTGAAAAAAGAAATTACAAAAAAGCAGCAATTCTATACAACTTTTTAGATGAATCAAGCATGTTCACTTCACCAGTACATACTACATATCGCTCTTTAATGAATATTCCATTTACAACGTCTTCAAACGAACGGAATGCATTATTTATTCAAGAAGCCAAAAAGCATGGTTTTGAAGAATTAAAAGGGCATCGCTCAGTTGGCGGCATGCGTGCTAGTATTTATAACGCTATGCCAGCGGAAGGTGTACAATCACTTGTTAATTTCATGTCTGTATTTGAAAAGAAGTACAAATAAGGGGATGAGAAAATGTTTCATATTCAAACGTTGAATCAAATTGCTGAAAAAGGAATTGCTACGTTTTCAAAAGAGAGTTATAAAATAGGAGAAACAGTTGAGAATCCTGATGGTATTTTATTGCGAAGCTACTCATTGCATCATGAGGAGTTTGCAAGTGATTTAAAGGCAATTGCCAGAGCGGGAGCAGGTGTAAATAATATACCAGTAGAACGGTGTACAGAGAAAGGGATTGTTGTTTTTAATACACCTGGGGCGAATGCAAATGCTGTAAAAGAACTTGTACTTGCAAGTTTAATTATATCATCACGTAATGTTGTAGACGGTATCGTATGGACAAAAGAGCTGCATGGTGAAGAAGTACCGCAACTTGTTGAGAAAGGGAAAAAGCAATATGTTGGTTCAGAAATTGCCTCGAAACGTCTTGGCATTATTGGACTAGGTGCAATTGGTGCTCTCGTTGCCAATGATGCCTTATCATTAGGGATGGACGTTGTAGGTTATGATCCATATGTTTCTGTTGAAACAGCTTGGCGACTATCGAGACAAGTGCAGCGAGCGTTTAGTTTAGAAGAAGTTTTTGCGACATGCGATTATATTACCTTGCATATTCCATTGGTGGAACAAACGCGAGGTATCATAAATGAACATGCATTTCAAGTAATGAAAAAAGGAGTTCGTATATTAAATTTTTCTCGCGGAGAGCTTGTTGACGAAGATGCGCTGGAACGAGCGCTTCATACGGGGATTGTGAATCAGTATATAACAGATTTTCCAAACGAGCGTGTACTGCAAATGAAAAATGTTATTGCAACGCCGCATCTTGGGGCATCTACATACGAATCAGAAGAAAATTGTGCAGTTATGGCAGCGCGGCAATTGCGAAGCTTTTTAGAAACGGGTAATATCCGCAATTCAGTTAATTATCCGAATGTAGAACTACCGTATATCGGAAAGAATCGAATTACAATTTCTCATCAAAATATTCCAAATATGGTTGGGCAAATTACGACACGCTTAGCCGAGCAGCATATAAATATTGCAGATATGATTAACCGTAGTAAGGGCTCTTTTGCATATACAATAATTGATATTGATAATGGCATTGATGATATTATTAAAGAAGATATTGTGGCAAATATAAGGGCTATTACAGGAGTCGTAGCGGTACGAATGATTGTATAATGCGAAGTTCCTATTAGTAGGGGCTTTTCGAACTTACTACATGTTAATGCGGAAAAGGAGGAGATTTTGGTGGCAACAATTAAACCATTTCGGGCAATTCGTCCTACACAAGAGCGCGCAAAAGAAGTAGCTGCTCTTCCATATGATGTACTCAATAGTAAAGAAGCAAGAGAAACTGCAAAAGGTAATCCGTATTCGTTTTTGCGTGTTGATAAGGCAGAAATTGACTTAGATCCATCTATTTCTCCATACGTTAACGCGGTGTATGAGAAAGCGAGGGGGAATTTACAACATTTGATTGAACAAGGTGTGCTTATTCAAGAAGAACGACCATGTTTTTACATTTATGAACTTACAATGAATGGTCGGTCTCAAACTGGATTGGTTGTTTGTACATCGATTGATGAATATATAAGCGATACAATTAAGAAGCATGAGCGGACAAGAGCTGAAAAAGAAATAGATCGTATTCGTCATGTTGATGTCTGTAATGCACATACAGGACCTATTTTTGTAACATATCGCGGGAAAAGTGAAATTGAAAATATAATTGCGAATTGGAAAATAATGCATAATCATGTTTATGACTTTACGGCAGATGATACAATTCGGCATAAAGTGTGGATTATTCATGAAGAAAGAGTGATTGCTACATTAATTAAACTGTTTGAGGGGATACCGTCATTATATATTGCTGATGGTCATCATCGCTCTGCATCGGCTGTAAAAGTAGGAATAATGCGACGTGAAGAGAATGCAAATTATACAGGTGAAGAAGAATTTAATTATTTTTTATCTGTACTTTTTCCGAAAGATGAATTAGCAATTTGGGATTACAATCGCATTGTAAAAGATATAAATGGATTATCAGAAGAACAATTTTTACAAGCGATATCTCAAGATTTTTATGTAGATAAAGCGGAAGAAGCCCCCTATAAACCAACAGAGCGTCATACGTTTGGAATGTATTTGAATAAGGTATGGTATAAATTGACCGTAAAAGAAAACAGAGTTGATGAAAATAATGTTGTAACTAGACTAGATGCATCGATTTTACAAGATCAACTATTGCATCGCATTTTACAAATTGATGATCCTCGCACAAATGATAGAATTGATTTTGTTGGAGGAATACGAGGACTGACGGCGTTAGAGAAAATGATTGATGAGGGAGGATGGGCGGTTGCTTTTTCAATGTATCCAACTGGAATGGAAGATTTACTAGCTATTGCAGATGCAGGGGAAGTAATGCCACCAAAATCAACATGGTTTGAACCAAAACTTCGCAGTGGTTTATTTATTCATTCGTTAGAATAGAAGAGAGAGCAATTTGCTTTCTCTTTTTTTCTTGCATATTTTGTACCTATCTTATAATGTAAAGTCGTACTGACTGATGGAAAGGGTTTGATATATATGATACATATTTTGTTGACAGATGATGATTTACATATAAGAGAACTTCTTCGTTATCACCTTCAAAAAGAGGGGTATACAGTGTGGGAGGCTGAAGATGGAAAAGCTGCACAGTCTATATTAGAGAAAGAAACAATTCATTTAGCGATTGTTGACATTATGATGCCGCATATAGATGGATACACACTTTGTGAAGAAATTAGAAAGTATTATGATATACCAGTTATTATGTTAACCGCAAAAGATCAGTTAGTAGATAAGGAGAAGGGCTTTTCTGTTGGGACGGATGACTATATTGTAAAACCATTTGAACCTGCTGAAGTACTATTCCGAATGAAAGCATTATTACGCCGTTATCAAATGCTAAGTGCAGATATTATTCAATTACATGGAACAACAATCGATCGAAAAAGCTATGAAGTACGTTGTCATGAACAAACTATTTTGTTACCGTTAAAAGAATTTGAGTTGTTATCACAGATTGCGAGTTATCCAGGGCGGATTTTTTCTCGTGAAGAATTGATTGAACTTGTTTGGGGAGTGGATTTTGCAGGTGATGAACGCACTGTAGATGTCCATATTAAGCGATTGCGTGATCGTTTTTCGAAACGGACAGATGATTTTCAAATTAAGACGGTACGTGGTCTTGGATATAAATTGGAGTTGAAATAAAATGCGATCATTATATTCACGATTTGTAATAATATCGATTGTCATTATGTTAGTTAGCAGTATGATTGGTTTTTTATTATCGAATGTGTATTATCATCTTTATTTGAAACCATATAACAGTGAAAAAATTTTAAAATACGCACAAGAAGTAAAACATTTATATGAGCAATCCGATGAACAAAATCGAGAAGAATATTTGAAATCTATTTCTAATCTCGGTTTTGAAATTTATGTAGTAAATGATCAAAAACAAGGAAAACGATATGGAAATGCATTTCGAAAAATTAACGTGAGTGACGAAACGATAGAAAGTGTATTAAAGGGGCATACATATAACGGGATTTCGACTTATCCAACAAGGTTATTTATAACAGGTTTTTTTGATAATGAACTTTTAAATAGTATTGGGATTCCAATTCAACATGATGATAAGCAATACGCTCTCTTTATTCGTCCAGATATACAACAGCAATTGGGTGAAATGCGTATTTTCTTTGCTGTATTATTATGTTTAATGGTTGGATTAAGTATTATTCTTATTGCAATTGCAGCTCGGTTTATTGTGCGTCCTATTCAGCTTTTTACAAGTGCAACTAAAAAAATTGCAAACGGAGAGTATGAAGTAGCTCTGCCAGAATATCGAAAAGATGAAATTGGAACACTGGCTGTTAGTTTTCGTAAAATGGCAAAAAGCTTAAAGGATTTAGATCGGATGCGGCAAGAGTTTGTTTCAAACGTTTCCCATGAATTTCAATCTCCACTTGCATCGATTCAAGGATTTTCGAAGACATTACAAACAAATGAGATGAGTGAATCTGAGCGTAAACATTATTTAGAAATTATTGAATCAGAAAGTAGACGTATGTCTAGTTTGTGTAAACAATTATTAACGCTTGCCTCTCTTGATAAAGAAGAGAGAGTTTTAGATAAGAAAACATTTGATGTCGGAAAGCAAATAAGAGATGTTATTTTTATGCTAGAGTGGCAATGGCGTGAAAAAGATGTCGCAATTGAATTGGATGTTCCGAGTATACAAGTGTATGGAGATGAAAACTTGCTCCACCAAGTGTGGACAAATTTATTGACGAATAGTATTAAATTCACAGAGAGTGGCGGGACCATTTCATTTGATGGAGAAGAGAAAGACACGGAATTGTGTCTTACGATTTCTGACACAGGGATTGGTATGAGCGAAGATGAGATTGACAAGATTTTTGATCGATTCTACAAAGTAGATGAGGCGCGAAATAGAACAATTGAAGGTAGTGGATTAGGGCTTTCGATTGTGAAAAAAATTATTGATCTTCATGAAGGAAGTATTACTGTACACAGTGTAAAAGGCGAGGGGACTACGTTTACAATTTACCTTCCGAAAAGAACTATATAAATACAAATAAAAAAACGAAATAAAACCCCTTTTCTTTTTAGGAGGGCACTGAAAAACTTACGTTTTTCCTTCCGTAAAACATATGTAAAACGAAAAAAGACGACTTTCCGTCCAATTTTGAACGGAAAGTCGTCTTTTTCTTATGCTTTTTTTACTTTTTTTCTTTCATTAAGTTCATAATTCGTTTTAAATTAACTGCGAATATGGCCATCGCCCCTTGCATTCGCATGCCAATAAGACCCGAGGAAGATGCCACATCATACCCGTGTCTATGTTTGAGTTCACTATTTTTCGCTTCAATTTTATAGCGCTCTTTTGCTTTTTCTTTGAACAGCTCGCTTTCTTGAAAAGTTTTTTGTTTACTATGTTCTGTTGAGTGGATCGTGACTGAATACGTTTTTGATTTTGCGCCTTCTTTATAACAGCCTT
>NZ_KN050810.1:299361-299571 GCF_000746135.1 Bacillus sp. UNC322MFChir4.1 | reverse complement strand
AAATGGCAATCGCAATGGCAGTTTTATCATTCTTAGGTGCAGTAATTCCATTAGTAGCAGAACTATTAAAAGCAGTAATGTAAGTTCATTATTTCGCAATTATTTATAAAAACTATTATACAAATAATGTATAGCAAAGATGAATTGATATATATAGTAGAGGAGGAAATGAAATGGCAATCGCAATGGCAGTTTTATCATTCTTAGGTG